>JAEUSA010000171.1 GCA_016788945.1 Leptospiraceae bacterium | reverse complement strand
GTGGAACTGAAACGAGGCGCCGCGCGAAAATACTTTATCGTGCGGGATTTTATTCCCGAAAAACTGCCACCTAAGCCGAAGCAGATCGTGGCGCAGCTTGCAACTGGCTCAGGTCATGCCTGCGCGCTGCATGACGGACGCGTATTCTGTTGGGGAAGTAACAATTTTGGCCAAACCGCGGTCCCTCCGCTGCAGACTCCGGTGCAGATAATGGGCACAGGGCTCTTTAGCTGCGCCCTCGACGACAACGGAACCAAATGCTGGGGTAACAATCGTAGCGGTGAATTAAACATACCAAAATTGGCAAATCCTACACAAATCACCACGGGCACCACGTTCATGTGCGCGATCGACAATGGCAAAGTGCTTTGCTGGGGAGATAATGATAACTGGCAAACCGAGGTGCCGCCACTCAAGAACCCTACGCAAATTGCGGCGGGCGCGTACAATGGCTGCGCCATCGACGGAACCGAAGTTGTTTGCTGGGGGTGGGATAGCGCCGGCCAGAAAAAGGTGCCGCCACTAAAAAATCCTACGCAGATATCCGTCGGTTCTGATTTTGTGTGCGCCATCGATGATACTGGTGTCGTCTGTTGGGGCGACGGCAAAGAAGGCCAGCTGCGAGTGCCCAAACTAAAGAACCCAAGCCAGATTTCGGCCGGAGCTTATCACGCATGCGCGATGGCCGAGAACCGCGTGCACTGCTGGGGGCAAAATAAGTACGGGCAGGCGAAAGTACCACGATTGAAAAACCCCACTCAGGTTTCCAGCGGAGAACGCACCACATGCGCGATTGACGACACAGGAGTTGTTTGCTGGGGTAACAACGCAGAAAATGAACTCTCCGTGCCCGCCGAGCTGCGCTTCAAGAATCAATAATCTTCCTCGCTTTAATCTCTTAGTTGTACCCCGTTTCAAAACAGCATTCTGGTCGGTATAAGTCCGGTTGTATATATTTATTCCAACGAACTTTCGTAAGCTATATAAATATAGCCCTTTAAGCAATAACTACTCAGAACTGGACATTTTGTCCCGCGAAAGTCAGGCTTTACACCCCGGAGGTCTGGGCTTCAGCTCCCCCAAACCGGGTCGCAATATCCCAAGTATTGAGTCTATACCGTCTGGGTGGTTGAAAGAATTTTTCCGCTTACGCATGAAATGAGTACCTTGTACTCAATTCATGCGTACCCCCGATTTCCCCGTAGACTCCCAATTCACCGACCGCTGGTCACCGCGCGGTTTTGACCCGAATACTAAACTCAGCGCTTCAGAACTGAAAACTCTGTTTGAGGCCGCGCGCTGGGCGCCCTCGTGCGCCAATGAACAATCGTGGCAATTTTATCATGCGAAAGATGAATCTTCGCAGCAATTGTTTCTGAGTTTTCTCAATGAAGCAAACCAGTACTGGGCAAAGAATGCCAGCCACGTCATTATTGTCTGCGCTCGAAAAACTTTCGCTGCGAGCGGCAAGGTGAATGCGCACTCGTGGTATGATGCGGGTGCTGCTTGGATGTCACTGGCACTGCAGGCGCGCAAACTCGGTTATCACGCGCACTGCATGGCTGGTATACAGCATACAGTGATCGCCGAAAAACTGCAGCTCGATACGGCAGCGGTAGATATTATTGCCGCAATTGCCGTGGGTAAACAGGGCGATGCCAGCCACTTGAGCGACAAACACAAAGCGCAGGAAAATCCGAATGCGCGTAAGCCGCAGAGCGAGTTTGTCTTCGCGGTGTGACGATGGCCCTTTCTGCAGAAGTTCAGAGGCTCGTCGCTGAGCTGCACCTGAAAGAACATCCCGAAGGTGGATGGTACCGTGAGACCTATCGGTCACCGATGCAGCTGCAGACACCGAAGGGTGAACGTAGCCTCGCCACTCTCATCTATTATTTGTTGCCCGCAGGCGTCGAGTCACGCATTCATTGCGTCTCATGGGACGAAATTTGGCTGTGGCAGGGCGGGGGAGTTCTCGATGTGCGTCGTTATCGGGCAGATACGGAGCATCGAAAGGGCGAATATTCATCGCACTTGCTGGGGTACGGGGCGGGCGCACAACCGCAGCAGCTTATGCCGGCTGGCTCGTGGTTTAATGCGGTCGTGGTCGAAGGGGATTATGCGCTGGCGGCCTGTATGGTCGCGCCAGGCTTTGATTTTGCGGATCTAACAATGTTATAGGAATGTGACCGAAGGTCACATTCCTATAACCATGCCACCATCTACACGCAATATCACACCGGTGATAAAATCTGCGTCAGATGAAGCGAGAAAGCGTACTGCTTTTGCGATGTCGGCAGGTTCGCCGCGCTTGGGCAGCGGGGTCTGCTTGATCACTTCTTCTTTCCATTTGTCGGGTAGGCCGCTTGTCATATCGGTCAGAATGAAACCAGGGCAAACCGCGTTGACGGTGATGTTGCGCGAAGCGTATTCGCGTGCGGCAGTTTTGGTGATCGCGATCACTCCGGCTTTGGCTGAAGCGTAGTTCGCCTGGCCGGCGCTGCCGACGAGACCCGCAACCGAAGAGATATTCACAATTTTACCGTACTTGGCTTTCATCATCACCTTCGTCGCTGCCTGAATGCCGAAAAAAACACCTTTGAGGTTAACGGTCTGCACGAGATCCCAATCCGCTTCGCTCATTCGCATCAGCAGGTCGTCACGGATTGCGCCCGCATTATTTACCCAGATGTCGAGCCGGCCCAGTTTTTCCACCGCGGCATTGGCAAGAGCTGTCTGCTCTTCTTTTTTTGTCACGTTGCAACCGACGCCGATCGCTTTGACGCCGTACTTGGCGGCGATTTCATCAGCAGTTTTTTGCGCGCCTTCGGCGTTGATGTCTGAAATCACTATGTTACCGCCTTGCTCGGCGAACGCTTCTGCTATTGCCCGGCCGATGCCGCGCTGTGAACCCGTAATAACGGCTACTCTATCTTTAAACATAGGTCGAAATTCATCGACGCGTTATGGCGTAAAGTCATACTGTAGCGCTTGCTACAGCGAATGTTGAATGTTCAACGCATTGTAGAGAGGACTGCCTTATACTTTTCGCCCTGAATCATAATCGGGCTGTAACGCATGGCGAAGAAGGAACTCGGCTCGGTTTACAATCCGCAGGGGCTGCAGGAAAAGTGGTACCCACTGTGGGAAAAAGAGGGCTACTTCGACTACCACAAGAATACCGGTAAGTCGGATCAACAACTGAAGCCGGAAGATTGTTACAGTATTGTTATACCTCCGCCGAACGTCACGGGGTCGCTGCACCTCGGTCATGCGCTCAATCACACACTGCAAGATATTCTGATTCGCCACCAGCGCATGTTAGGTAAGGCAGCGCTCTGGGTGCCGGGTACCGACCACGCTGGCATTGCCACGCAGAATGTCGTCGAGAGGTTGCTCGCGAAAGAGGGTAAACGCCGCGAAGACATGGGGCGCGAGAAATTTGAAGAGCGCGTCTGGCAGTGGAAAGCTGAATCGGGCGGTATGATCACGCACCAGCAGCGCCAGCTTGGTGAGAGCGTGAACTGGGACATGGAACGCTTCACGATGGACGAGGGCTTAAGCCACATCGTGCGCCGTGTGTTTGTGCAACTCTACAACGAAGGATTAATCTACCGCGGCGAACGCATGATTAACTGGTGCCCGAAAGACCAGACAGCGCTGTCGAACATAGAGGTGGAGTATAAGGAAATCAACGGGCATCTCTACTATGTGCGCTACCCACTTGAGGGGGCGGAGCATGACGGTAAGAAGTACCTGCTCGTTGCAACCACACGTCCCGAAACAATTCTTGGCGACGAGGCGCTGGCAGTGCATCCTGAAGATGAGCGATATAAGCACCTGAAAAATGCCAAAGCGAAAGTTCCCTTCATCAATAAACTCATTCCGATCGTCTTCGATGACTCCGTCGACAAGGAGTTCGGAACCGGCGTGGTGAAAATTACCCCGGCGCATGACTTCAATGACTTTGCCACCGGCACGCGCCACACGCTGCCACTCACCAACGTGATGACCGACTCGGCGCACATGAACGATCTCGCAGGGCCTTACAAGGGCTTAAGCCGCGAGGCCTGCCGCAAGAAAATTGTCGAAGACCTCGAGGCTGCTGAAATGATCGAGAAGATCGACGCGCACAAACACAGCGTCGGTCACTCGTACCGCTCGGGGGCGGTGGTTGAGCCGCGGCTGTCACTGCAGTGGTTCGTGAAGATTCGCCCGCTCGCCGACAAGGCCGTGAGTGCAGTGACGTCGGGTGCTACGCAGTTTTACCCCAAGCGCTGGG
>JAEUSA010000161.1 GCA_016788945.1 Leptospiraceae bacterium | reverse complement strand
AAACCATTCCATGATCGCACGCGTCACGACGAGCGCCGTGAACAAGGTGGTGATAATACCAACCAGCAGCGTGACGCCGAAGCCCTTGATCGGGCCGACGCCGAGGCTCGAAGCGAGAATTGCTGCGGCGATCAGCGTTGTCAGGTTACTGTCGATAATCGTCAGCGTAGCGCGTTCGAAGCCCGCAGCCACGGCGAGTTTCACCGATTTGCCGCGCGAAAGTTCTTCACGAATACGTTCGTAGATAATAACGTTTGAGTCAACCGCCATACCCATCGTCAGAACGATACCGGCGAGACCCGGCAGCGTGATCGTGAATTTCATCAGCGAGAACAGTGCGCCGATCAGCAACAGGTTCACGATGAGCGCAATGTTGGCGACGAAACCTGAAACATGATAATAGATCAGCATATAGGCAAAGACCAAAACAAAACCGATCAGGATCGCTTTGAAACCGGCGTCGATCGCTTCTTGGCCGAGCGAGGGGCCCACTGAACGTTCTTCGACGATATTCAGCGGCACCGGTAACGCACCTTCGCGGATGACAATCGCGAGATCCCGCGCTTCTTGCAGATCGAAATCACCGCTGATCTGACCGCGGCCACCGAGAATCGGGCTCTGGATACGCGGCGCCGACCGGATTTTGTCGTCGATCGCGATCGCGAGCAATTTGCCCTGATTTTCCGTAGTGATTTTGCCGAATTTCTCTGCGCCTGCACTCGTAAGTTCGAATTCGACGATGATGCGGCCGTCTTCGGGGCTGCGGTTTTCATACGCGTTGCGGCTCATCGAATCGCCGGTCATCACCGGTTCTTTCTCGACAACGAGCAGGCTGTCGGGCTGCATCGGCTGACCGGGACGATGGCTCTTTTGGTTGCGGCCATAAGAGACGAGAATCGTCAGATTTTTCGGGAATTTGAGTTTAGCTTCGAGCGCTTTGAGATACGCAGCGCGCTTAAAGTCGGTATCTTGCTTGAGGTATTCTGCGAATTCGCGGTTGGCTTCTTGCGTGAGGCGACCGGCATCTCCCTGTGGGTCGTGCAGGTGGTAGGTAACGCGCGCTGTCGAGGCGATCAAAGCCTTTGCCTGCGCAGGGTTTGCCACACCGGGCAGCGAAATTTCGATCTGTTCGTTGCCCTGCAGACGAATCAGCGGCTCTGAGGTCCCTGTCTGGTTGATACGTGAGTTGAGAATCTGCAACACACCTTCCATATCGGATTTGCGCCGCTCGGGAGAAAGATTCATTGCCTGCTGTATAGAGTCAATTTTGCTCTGGATGTTCTTTTTCTGCTCGGGATCTTTTTCTGCCTCAAGGCTCTTCTTGAGACCAGCGAGCATATCGGGCGGATATAGCTCTTGCATACGCTCGGCAACTTTCTTGAAGTCGCCTTCGAGTACGAGATTCATACCGCCCTGCAGATCGAGGCCGAGGGTAAACGGGGTTGCCTTCAGGTTTTCTTCGACCCACAGAGGTTCGAGCTGCACGCGGCTGCCGTCGACACCCTCGATGCGGCTGAGTTCATTGAGAAAGGCGGTCTGCACGAAAGAACCTTTAATGCTGACAAATGCCTCTTCGCCGCCTTTATCATTGCCGATTGGTTTGCCGGTTCTCTTTGCGGCGCTGTACTTCGCCGCATATTTGTCCGTAACGTATTTCTGCACGCGGTCGAGCACGGCCTCTCTTTTGGCAGGCTCCATATTCTCCGTGGCGTAGACCCTGATCGTGCGCTCGCCGATATTCGGCCAAACCAGCGCGACCGAGAGAGCGATCACCGACAGAATGACAAAGAAACGAAATTGTGGACTCACAGTATCCTCTGTAGTTTAATATTTTTTGCGTTTAATCTGTTTACCGACGCGAAAGCGGTAGATCAGAAACAAAAGGACAAACCCGGCGACAATTAAAACCTGCGCCAACGGAATCTGCGGCAGCTTGAAGCCCTGCGGTTGAGGCTTGGTTTCAATGGGCTCGCTCTTCACCGCCGCGGTAGCGGGTTTTATGGCCGGCGCTTCGGCCGATGACTTGATACCGGGTGCGCTGCTCATGAGTTTCACGGGCTCTGTTTCCGGTGCCCATTCATACGAGGCGCGCGCCACTTCGGCAGTGGAATAACCGCTGCGAGGAGCTTCAGTAGATGCGGCGGATTTTTTCTTTTTTTTGCCGCGGCGTTTTTTCTTACCGGCTTTTGCCGCGGGTTTACTCTTTTCACCGTCATCGGCAGACTTCTTCGCCGGCTTTTCTACCGCCGGTTTTTCTGCGGGAGTATCTGCCGCGTCGTCATCAAAGATATTTTGCGCTAAATAGGTGGCCGTCGCGGTTTCATGCACATCACGCGCGTGCGCAGGCCCGCAAAGGGCCACGATCAGTATGCAGGCAAGCGCGTGCTTCACAGGGGCAATCCGCCTGAGGGTCAGGTAGCGGCTTTATTGACGACGTTTTCGAGCGTGGAGATCGCTACTTCTACTTTCACGTCATCTGCGATTTTTACGATCGCGACGTTATCGTCTTCTTTAATGCCGACGATTGTCCCGAAGATGCCACCACGCGTGAGCACCTTATCGCCTTTCTCGAGTGCTTTAAGCTGCTTCTGGCGTTCTTTTGCACGTTTTTGCTGCGGGCGAATCAGTAAGAAATAAAACGCCACTAGCATCGCAACGATTGGCCACA
>JAEUSA010000107.1 GCA_016788945.1 Leptospiraceae bacterium | reverse complement strand
AAAAAGCAAAACGACATTGTGATGCGCGATAAAGGTAGCCGCAAAAGCAACGCAACTCAGCGCGACACCGGAATAGATGACGAGGTTACCGCGGTAACGCGCCGTCAGTGGCAAAGCCAACACGTAATACGCCGTGGTAATGACCAAAAAAGCCATGCTCACAGCGCCCTCGCGAAAAGCGAATTGGTGCTTGAGAAACACGGGAAGCAACGGATCGCCTACCGAAAGTAAAAAGCCGCCGCACAAATAAATAAGCGCAAGGCGCAGAATTTTCCGATCCCTGAGCGGTGAAAGATCGATGCGCGATGATTCTTCGGCTGGGGCATCGCCACCAATGCCGATCACAAGACGCAACACAAGATTCAGCAACGCAAAAGCGAGCAGCGCTTTGAACAACAGCGCCGCCCCACCCCATTGATATAGAAAGCCACCGATCACCGGCCCAATAAATTCAGCGACACCCATACCGGACTGCAATATGATCAGGTTTCGCCCTGCTCGTCCCGGTGCGCTGTGGCGCGCCACATAGCTGAAACCCGCTACCCAGGTGAATCCGGCCGAGACGCCTTGTAGAAGGCGAGCAGCGATCATCATCGGATAAGAGTCGGAAATTTTTAGTAAGAAGGCCGCGAAAACAAGCAGCGCGCTACCGGCAAGGAAAGTTTTTGCTGCACCGAAGCGGTCGGTCAGTATTCCCGACACAAAAACCGTCGCGAGCAGGGCCAATGTATACGAACTGATCAGCCAGCCGAGTTCGCGGTGCGAAAGCTGCAGCGTTTCAGCATAAAACGGCAATACCGGAATCAGTACATTGAACAATAGATTATCGAGAAATACGCCTAACAGAACTGAAGTAAACGCGAGAAAGCGCATCGTTCACAGCAGCGGCTGAACGCGCGCCCTTGCTGCGGTCGTAAGCTCTGCACCGCGCAGCTTGTCACGGCATGCGACGACAAATTTAGATAGTGTCGCCTCGTCTATATCCATGATGTGCTCAAGCTGCGAGGCAAAGTCGAGATCCTTGAAACCACGAATATGCTTATAGCAATTTTTCGCTCCGCACAGGCAGTCGAATGAATGCCCATCGCAATCCCAATCAAAATAAAGATAGTTGGCGGTAATTTCATCGCCGGCGCGGATGTCCTTTACGGCGCGATTATAATAACGATTGAATTGTTCATCCCCCGGGTAGACAATGGAAATTGTATTCGCGTCGCATGAATGATTCATAAACGAATCAAACCCATAATAGTCGCGCAGGCCATTATTTTGTTTTACACTGTGCACTTTCATATCGATATGAATCGTACCCAGTGGTGTAATGAGGTCGATATCCGAATCTTCAGGTAAGACGCGGTAAATGTTAGAATATATGTCTTCGCCTGTCGAAAAGTTCTGCCGCGCGAAAATGCCGATAAAACCTTTGGCTGTGTATTTTAGTTCGACCTGCGGCGGAATTTCTGCGACCTCAGTGATCTTCATGCATTACCTCTGAATATGCAGGTTGGCCAATCGTGAAAATTGCGTTTCTCGGTATGGGTGAAGTAGCCCGGTGCTGCCTGCACCTGTTCGACAGCTTTATCAAGACAGATCCGCGTGACATTGTTATCGCCGAACGGACCGATGTGAGGTCGCATCCCGCGGTAAACGCATTTATCACCCGCGGGGCTCAGTATGTCCGTGTCAATCTACAGAATGAAAATTTATCCCATGTTTTGCATCATGACCTCAGGTTGAAGCCGGGCGATCTCGTCATCGATTTGCTGACTGACAGTGACGTTTTTTCTCTAACCGAATTCTGCCTGCAGAATAATTTCCTCTATCTTAACACCTGCATTGAAAATGCGGCGGATAACCAACTGATTCATCACATAAACCACGATAAGATGAATCGATTGCTCGCCCGTTACCGCCATCGCCGCGCACTGGCAACCTGCATTTTTGATCACGGCATGAACCCCGGCCTGATCTCTTCATTTGTCAAACAGGGCCTTATCGATATTGCAGGTCTGGTGCTCGCCAATGGGCGTCGCTCTGATCTTCGGCATGCTCTCGCCGAGGCGGATTATTCGCGTATTGCAGAACTGGTGACCCTGCAAACGCTGCATTGTTCTGAGATCGATACACAGACGGGAGTAGCTGTGCCCGATGACGTGTTTGTCAACACGTGGAGTTGTCCGGGTTTTCTGGTCGAAGCAAACGCTCCCTCGCAGATCGTGAGAGGTACCCACGAGACTGATATTCCCGCCGGTTATACCCGAGCGACCGAAGATATACTCGTTTCCGAAGCGCCGGCCTGGAGCGTAAAGGCCCGTTCGTTTGTGCCCGATGAAGAAATTACCGGTATGGTGATTCCGCACGAAGAGGTGATCACCCTGAACAAACTGCTGCGGCGAGAACACTACGCACCGACCATCTGCTACGTTTACCAGATTAATCCGCACACGCAGCGCTGCTTCGATCAAGGCATCACCGCTGAAGCCGACAGCCTCGTCATCACCCCCGCAGTGCATTCGCTTGCCGGCTATGATAAAGTCGGCGCACTGTTTTTACTGCGCGAAAATCCCGTGACCGGCGAAAAGCGGCCCTACGCCTACTGGTGCGGCACAATACTCAAGACGTTTGATCACCTGTTTTCTGCAACGGTAATACAAGTCGCCGCGGGGGTACTCTCTGCGGCACAGTATATGATAGAGCACCCGCGTGCAGGCATCTTTTTTCCTGAAGACCTGCCGCATGAACACATTCTGCAGACCGCCCGGCCGCATCTCGGCCAAATCTATTCTGCACCGGTAGATTTTTTCCCTTCGGGAACGGGGTTTGAGAATTTTATTTTCGCCGCGAAAGAAAGTCCAGCGCATCTTCTTCGGTAATAAACAGGCGTGATTCAAAATCGGGAATTACGCCGATCAGTGGACCATAACTGCGGCCGGCGACGATGAGCGGCTTTTTCGGCTCGAGCGCTTTGCAGATCAGTTGAAACATACGCAACTGAGGATCATTCAGATTCGGCAAAGCGGCAAGATTGAGCAGAACTTCGTCGGATTTTGTCTGCGTTTTGAGCACGGGCGTGTAAAGCGATAAGAAACGCCTGACCGAATCATCGTTGAATAATCCGCCAAAAATGAATTTTACCAGCCCGGCCTGCCGTTCGACCATTACCTTTGCCGCTTCAGCGCCGGCACCTACCGAATTGCGCAGAGCCAGCATACGTTTGAGCGTCGCCATCTTCAGCGCAAAGTGCTGCAGATGGAATGGTTTCGCAATGTAGTCGCTGATGCCGAGCTTCATACAAAGAAGTAATGTCTCCCGCGAATGATCAGCGGTCAGAATCATCACCGGCAGGTCGCGCGTCATTGCACTGTCACGTATCGTTTTTAGTACCTGAACGCCGCTTTTCCCGGGTAACCCCAGATCAAGCAGCACTGCGTCAAAGTGATGGTTGCGTATTTTTTCCAGGCCGTCTTCTCCGGTGGTGGAAAAAATCACGGCCACGCCTATTTGCGAAAGTAGGGCGCGCAACAGCTCATGCTGTACTTCATCATCTTCAATTACGATCAGTTGCATCGAGAGCCGCTGGCGATCGGCTTTATTTTATAGCACGGGCGACAATCCAAAATCTTCTACCCGGAATTACCGCAAATCGGCAAATGACCCATGTTGAGGATCTTCATTGTTCTGTTTTTTGTGTTGCTGTTTACCGCCGGCACCGTCGGGGCTAAAAATCTGATTCGCGAAGATCTTTATGTACGCAAAGGTTTTAACCCCGCTTGGCTGAAAGACTGGCCCGAGCGCACAAAAAATTCGGCCGAGTGGCGACATGTACCGTCTTCACCGGGCGACAATCGCCCGGTTAAAATCGGTTCGCTGGGCGACCCTTTTCCCGCGCCGGGTGTTTATTATTGGCCGGTGGAAAAAATCCATGATTACACAGCGGTCACACGTTTTTTTCTTACTCCAGATGAAAAAAAATCCCCGCACAGCCGGGGACTGAGGCTGGGCAGTATTGCCGATAACTGGCAGATTTACCTCAACGGATCACTGATCAGCGAAGCTTGGCACGCTGACCGTGATAATTCGCATTTCACAACGCATCGCGCGGTACGCGACATTGTGATAGAATTGCCTCAGGCTTTGCTCGCCAGCGGAGAAAATTTACTCGCGTTTCGTTTTGCCGGTGATCGCGGAAGCTATGACATCGGTTTTTTTACCGGCCAACCATACGAAGTCAATGACCTGCGCACCTTGCTGCACCAGCGCGGAGAAACAGTCGTGCTGATTCTCATCTCTCTTTATCTTGCGGTTGGCTTATACCATCTGCTGCTTTATTCGCGCCGGAGACAAGAAAGTTATAACCTCTATTTCGGTCTGTTTTGTGCGGGTCTGTTCATCTATTTGTTTACCCGTACGAGCATTGTGTTCGACATCATACAAGATTCGACGCTGATACAAAAGGTTGAATATATCGTTTTGTTTAATATCATGACCCCTTTTCTGGTGTTTATCGACAAACTATTCGGCAATCGCGTCAGCTTGTTTCCGAAAATCTATGCTGGCGTGGCCATAACCTTATCCTTAGCCGTGATCCCGACCACTGCGCTGTTTAATACGACGATATTGCGCACCTGGCAGCTTATCGCTCTCATCGGCATTCTATATTTCATGATCTTTCAGCTGGTGCGCACCGTCGCCCGGGAAATCAAGAACCGTATGGCCGAAGGTACGCGACGTAGTACGTTTACGCGTTTTTTGTCGGCGTTCAAGGGTACTATGCTGTTTTCTCCTGCAGGTAATCTTGTGATCGGTATTTTGACGATTATGTCAACGGCGATCTTTGACATTCTCGATTCCGCGGTTTTTAATACCGGCATAGCCCTGACAAAATACGGTTTTGCCGTTTTTGTTCTCGGTATCGCCATCATGCTTGCCAACAGGTTTCTCAGCGTGCACAACGAAGTCGAGGAGCTTAACGCGAATCTCGAAAAAAAAGTCGAGGAGCGCACACGCGAATTGCAGGCAAGCCTTGTCCGCGTGCAAGATCTGAAGACCCAGCAAGACGCGGATTATTTTCTTACAGCGATGCTGCTCAAGCCCCTTGCGGCTAACACAAGCACGAGCAAGAATATTCATATTGAATATCTGATAAAGCAAAAGAAAACATTTGAATTCCGCAAATGGAAATCAGAAATCGGCGGCGACATCAACATGGCCGCATCGATTTCTCTCAAAGACCGCCCTTATGTCGTCTTCGTCAACGCTGACGCGATGGGCAAATCGATGCAGGGGGCCGGCGGCGCACTGGTGCTCGGGGCAGTTTTCCAGTCCACGATTGAGCGTATGCGATGGACAAAAGAACTCTCGGACGTTTTTCCTGAAATTTGGCTGCACACGACCTTTCTCGAACTACATCGCATTTTCGAAAGTTTTGAGGGTTCGATGCTCATTTCCCTCGTCATTGGCCTTGTCGATGAAGCTACGGGGCTACTCTACTACATCAACGCCGAACATCCGAGCATGGCTCTCTACCGCAACGGCGAAGCGCAATTTTTGGACGCACATATCCTGCGCAAACTCGGCACCCCGGGCATCAAAGGCAGCCTGAAGATCCATTGTTTTCAACTCGAACCCGGCGATGTGCTCATACTCGGGTCAGACGGTCGCGACGACGTCATTCTCGGACGCAACGCCGATGGTTCAAACATCGTGAATGAAAACGAACAGCTGTTTCTTGACCATGTGCGCAACGCGAGGGGTGACCTCAAAGATATCTTCCACCGCGTTGAGCAGACCGGCGAGATCATGGACGACCTGTCTTTGCTAAAAATTGAGTATTCGGCCGATGCGCATACAACCCCGCACAATGCCGCACAATCGCAAGAACTGAGCGCGAAGGCTGCGCAATTGTCTGCTGAAGAAAAATATACCGAAGCGATTCAGTTATACATGCAGGCGTTCGAACTGAATCCGCAGGACGTCGAAATTTGTTATTTCATCGCGCAGAACTTTCGCCGCGAGAAGAAAATTAAGCCGGCACTGCAATGGGCAGAGCGCTGCGTACTACGCGAAGGTGAGAATCTGAAATACCTTCTGCAGGCGGCGGAACTCAATATTATGATGAAGCGGTTTAACAAGGCGCGTGGCTTCATACAACGCGTCAAAGAACTCGAACCAGAACACCAGCGCGCGGCGAAACTCGAGACGATGATTTTAGCTTAAGAATGCATCCGTACAGGGAGGCTCTACCCTGCTTTTCACTCGCCGCCTTGTCTCGCGTATGAATTCGGACTCATGTTCAATCACCGCATCCATAATTTCAGCGCAGGCCCGGCTGCCATACCGCTGCCGGTGCTCAAAAAAGCACAAGATGAATTCCTCAATTTTCAAGGGACCGGCATGTCAATCATGGAAATGTCGCACCGCTCAAAAGAATTCGAAGCCGTTCTGGCACGCGCCATTGACGGTGTGAAAAAAACCCTGGGCGTACCCGATGATTATGCGATACTTTTTATTCAGGGCGGCGCCAGCATGCAGTTCTCAATGGTTCCGATGAACCTTGCACAACCCGGCAAAAAAGTTGATATCATT
>JAEUSA010000047.1 GCA_016788945.1 Leptospiraceae bacterium | reverse complement strand
GCGGCGCCGATTCGCATCGTGCGCGAGACGCCGCCCCCGACTCAGGCCTCAAGCGAAGGCGAACCACCTACTGAACGAGCCGACACCGCGGGTGGCAATGCAGCAGCACGGGTTTCGCCGCGCGGCGTGGCAGAAAATCTGCACCGCGAAATCGAACGCGGCCGACTGGCAATCAACACCCTTGCCGCGCTGGATATACCGTTGCTGGCCTGCGATGGCGTGGGCAATGAAATTTTCCATAACCGGGCCTTTGCCGACATCAAAATACGCGATGCCATAAACCTCAAAAGCGACGAACTTGTTAAACGCGCAAAGGACGCCATTGCAGAGAGTGCGCTCAAGGGCGATCTGGATATCGAGCGACCGGTGAAAATACGGCAGGCCCCCCGCGGTTTCGACATTCTCTGCAAGGCCATCAGAGACTATGATAACCCGGCATCGCGCGCGGTCGGTTATATCTTCTGGCTGGTCACCGCAGACAGCCGCCGCTTTGCCGAGCCGTGGCAGGCGCATACCGCGTTCGTACCGACACCGGGCGGTGCCGGCGAATCGTTCGCCGGAAAAACCCTGCCCGATATTCTTGCCGCCGAAGAAGCACGCGCGATGGCGTGGGCGATGCAAGAGGCTGGTGGCAATCAGTCTGACGCCGCGCTGCTGTTGGGCATTCCCCGACAGACTTTTAACTACCGTTACCGGCGGTTGATGCGTGCACAAAATCGCCGCAACCCGGCAAAAACCGAAACAGGAAAAGCATGAGCGCACCCGAAGAAAAGAAGAAATTTCCGATCAAAAAGCGCATCTCGCATGTGTTTGAATTCGTCTTCACTCTGCTGCTGACCGGCATCATCAATCTGTTTCCTTTTTCAGCACTGCACTCGGTAGCAAAGTTCTTTCGTATTATGCTTTCGCCGATATTGGGTTCTGCACGCAGGCGCATACGCGCACACGTTGCAGAAACTTTGCGCATCACCGATGAAAAGGAACTCAAGCGGTTTGTGAACAACAACCTCGATAACACAATACGCTCGTTTTTTGAACTGATGCAGGCGTGGAAAATGAAGAACAAAAAGTTCATCGAAAAATACGTCGAGTTCGGCGAAGATACGCTCGCCATCGCGGCAGACCGTTCGCAGGGTGTTGTCTTTGCCGAAGGCCACTTCGGCAACTGGGAGATTCCTATTCCCGCTTATGCGTCGATCGGTTTCAAAGTATTTTTTTCCGCGCAGCGACTTTCTAACCCCTATGTCGATGCATGGACACACCGCATGCGCGTGGGCTATGGCGGCGGTGGGCCGATCTACCTCAAAGAAGCCGAAAAATTCATTCCGCTGCTGCGCCGCAAAGAACCGCTCGGCCTCGTCTCAGACCAAGATGCGGGTAGCGACGGCATTTTTGTAAACTTTCTCGGGCGCATGGCCTCGACGCACACGGGCCCGGCCATGCTGGCCTACCTCGGCAAGGCCAAACTCGCCGTCGGTTTTTGCGTCCACCAAGGTAAAGGTAGGTACCGTTTTTATTCACGGATATTGTACCGTTTCCAGAATAAATCCGACTTCAGCTCATCGCGTGAAGCCGCGGAAAAACTGACAAAACTCTGGGTCGGTGAATTGGAGAAAGAGATTCGCAAATACCCCGAACAATACTTCTGGGTGCACCGGCGGTGGAAAACCCGGCCGAGCGAAGAAACGGGTAAGGCTGCCTGATGCTGAAATACCTGATAGCACGGCTGTGGCAGAACCCGCTGTCGCGATACGGCACGATCGCGGCTCTGTTGCTCATCTCATTCGCGCTGATATTCTCGCAGCGCGGCAATCTGTACAAATACTTCTCGCGCAAGTTCTCATCACCCGACTGGTCTGACGTCGTGCGCCATTCGTCGCGGCCGTTTGCTTTTGAAGAAAACGAAGGTAAAGCACGCGATCTGACAGCGGATGGCTGGCGCGCGGTGCACAAACTCGCTGAAAAAACCGGTGGCGGCGACGACCACAAGGAGACGCTGACCGGTACCGTTAACCGCCGGCCATATGCGCAATTTCTCAGCCGCAGTGCTGAGCAGCAGGTCTTCACGCTGTTTAACGGTCTTGCCGACGGTTGTGGATCGCTCAAGAGTTCGGTTATGATCAGCGACCGCAACGATGCATTCGGCGAACTTGCGCATAACAAATCGGCGATGGGCAAAATGCACAGCCATATGGTTGCGACCGAGCGTGAATTATTGCGCATACACGCCGAGAAGGTTGAGGCTGCCCTGCAAAAAAAACCTGATTTTATACCGGCTATCGAACTGTCTGAAGAGATTTTTCGTGCGGCATGCTCTCTGAGAGATTCGGCAGCACTGTGGGCACGCGCTCTCGACTACCGCGAGTATTATCTGCAGAAACAGCTATACGATGCCGATTCAGGCCGACTGTACGAAAAAAATCCGGAGCTGTTTCACACCAAAAGTAACGAGGCCTTCGCGCGCGACGTTATTTACCGCGACCTGCTGCAACAATATTTTAATGCCACGCGATTCAGAACTCCGCACGACCCGGCGCAACTCAAGAATCTGCGTAACGCCTATGCAGCACTCGGTTCGGCAAAAGCCCTGAATGCCCTGATCGCTGCGTTGCTCGCCGAAGCGCGCAACAGCCCGCCGCCGATTGCGAAAAAAAGCCATTTTGAACTCTACGCACTCGATTATGCGGGCATTACCGAGAATACAGATTACCTCTATGCTCTCGCCGAAACAGCCGTCCGCGGTGAAGAATACATGCGCGCCGCAAATATCATCGCCAACGCGCTGCGGTCCGGGAAAATCAAGGACACAAACCTGCAGCGCGACTTTGAACGCCTACGGTTTCATCTTGAGCTGACACTCCATGCCGCAGAAAATCTATCTCGATTTTAATTCGACACACCCCCCCAACCGGGAGGCTCTCGCCACCGCCCGCGCCTTTTATCTTGAAAATTACGCGAATTCGTCGGGGCTTTCGCTGGCATCGCAGAACGTTAATAAACGCATCGAAGAAGCGCGCGAAGAAATCGCGTCACTGTTCGGCATAACCTCGGCACAGGTGATCTTTACTTCATGCGCGACCGAATCGAACAACCTGCTGATTCGCGAATTCCGCAGCAAGAAAGCTGCGGAAAATTTCCGCGTTCTCAGTTCACCGTTCGAACATCCTTCGGTCAGCGAGTGTCTAAAAAATTTGCGTGGTACACAAATAGACTATCTCGCCGCGCAAAGCAACGGTGCGCTCGCCCCGTTCAGCGCTGCACAAGCCTATGACCTGATTACCATGATGGCAGTGCAGAATGAGAGCGGTGTGGTACTACCCGTCGATCTGCTTCGCGCTGAAACCTGTCCCGTACTTGTCGATTTCTCACAGGCACTGCCCAAACTCGCGCGGGATGCCGAAGGCATTCTTTCGCTGCCGTCGGTGGCCACTCTGACTCAGCGCGGCATCTATCTGACTGCAACCGGGCACAAAGTCGGTGCGGGGTTCGGCGCAGGTCTCATTCTTACGCCGCCCGGCCGCGGCCGGCTTGCCCAATCAGTGCTGTTGGCCGGAGGCAATCAGGAATTTGCCTTACGCGCCGGCAGCCATAACACCGAGGCGATCATTGCCCTCGCCGAGGCACTCAAATTCAAACTCAGTGCCAATTCGCATAGCCAGTGGCGCAAGGTGACCGGCGAATTTTCTGATGCGCTTTCCCCCATGCTGAACAAACTTCCCGGCGCCTGTATCGTCGGTGAGAACACAATGCGCGCGCCCGGCACGCTGCTGCTGATGCTTCCAGGGGTTGCGATAGACTTTCTCATTATGGCGCTCGACCGAGAAGGCATTACGGTTTCAACCGGTACATCGTGCAAATCGCGATCGCGCTCACCTTCGGCTGCACTGATGGCGATGGGCTACAACGAACAGCAAGCACTCAGCGTTATCCGTTTGTCATTCGATCAGAATCTGACGGCGCAAGAAATCGCCTACACTGTGAAGGTGCTTGGCGATTCGGTCGACAGATTGCGCTAATGATCAAAGCTGCTGGCACCGATAAATTCTCGTAAAATCGAAGTTGAAGGAACGTCGTCGGGCGAGATGGCGACAAACTGGTCGAGAATCTGGCGCAGCCGAAATGCAGTGGCAAAACTGGCGTGGCCCGGCGGCACTTCGAGAAGATAACGATCGGCGAATACCTTGAGCACTGAAATCTCGTAGACCAACGATGTATCGAACACCGCGTCGGCAGCCGAAACGAACGGAAAAATATTCTCGTGCTCACCTTCGCGGACGTCAGACCAGCGGCGGATATTCTCCGCCGCGCTGAAGCCACGCGAGTGTCGGTCGCGCACCACACGCCGCAACAGGCGCAGGTCACTCGGGTTGAGATGGCTGACAGGATCAAATGGCAAAGTTAAAAGCGGCTGCAGAAAAATGCGGAACACATTTTCTGGCGGTACGATACCTTCGAGCAGAGCGGGGTTCAGGCCGTGAATACCTTCGAGCAGAAGTATTTTGCTCTCGCCCAGTTGAATGCGCCGCCCGCCCTGCGGATCGCACGCCCCGGTATGAAAATCATAACGCGCTGTCGCAATCTCTTCACCCGCAATAAGCTGGCGCAGATGCTGTGCGATGAGGGCAAGGTCAAGCGACCCGATTGTTTCGAAGTCTTTTTCGCCCCGACGATTGAGCGGCACTTTATCGCGGCCAAGATAATAGTCGTCGAGAGAAATACCTTCGGGTATCGTGCCATTGATGCGCAGCTGAGTGGAAAGACGGCGAATAAACGTCGTCTTACCCGATGACGACGGGCCTGCGACGCAGACGACTTTCACTCCGCCGCGTTTCACAATTTCATCGGCCATGATCGCGAGCCGCTTTTCGTGGTAACCTTCGGCCACGCGGATGACTTCGCGCACGCGACCGTCGATACAGGCACGGTTGAGTTGCCCGACGCTGGTGAGGTCAAAAGACGACAGCCATCTGCCGCTCTCTGCCGAGAGTCTCGCGAAAGCGGCAAAACCGTCGGGCACTTCGGCACCATAACCCGACAACAATATTAATCCGCCTTCAGCGACCTGCAGCCTGAAGCCGTCGATCAACCCGGCGTGCGGCAACAAGGGACCATTGTAGATCGCATAATAACGCCCCACCGTAACGAGCGGAATCGTCATCGACCGGGCGGCATTGATAAGTTCGACGGTCTCGAAGCGCCCGGCACGCGCGAAGAAATGGCGCGCTTCGTCGACATTCCACCATTCCTGACGGAAGTCGGCGTGGTTCTGTATCAGTTCACGCATGCGCCGCGTGAGATGATCGGCGATGTCTTGCAGGGTACGCCCCGAAGTATCTGTAAATTCTACCCACTGCGCGGCACCTAACCCCTGCCCCATCTGCAGCAAAACGGGCGGCATCAGTTCTGATGCGGCTTCTGCGAGAATGAGCGCCAGCGAATGGCGCATCACACGCTCGCCTTCCCAATGCGCGGTCGTGATGGGGCTCACATCGGCATCGGAAAAAACCTGTGTGTCGAGCGACGAGACACGGCGGTCGATCAGCGCTGCCACGACCGGCCGGCCATCGACATGCGCGGGCATTGCGTCGTGTATAGGCGAACCTGTTTTGAGCTGTTGGGTGGTGCCGTCTTCGCGGTGTATGCGCACCGTCGCCTGCCGCGGCAACGAGCGCTGCCTGAGTAGCATATCGAGGCTCTCGGTGCGCTCGACGAGTTGCCGGCCGAGCGTATTGATGAGCGACAGCATGAGCCGCGCGGCCATGTGCGGCTCGTGCTCTACAAGGCGGTTGAAGTTTGTGCGCTCGAGCCGCGCGACGGTCAGCGGTGAAATGGCGACGATCGTCGCGGCGCGCGGGCGGCCGGAGATTAATCCTAATTCGCCAAAGTGATCGCCCTTGTGTACAGAACCTAATTCAAGGCCGTTGCGATTGATGCGGCCTTCGCCTTCGAGGACAAAATACATGTCTTCTGCAACGGCGCCAATGTGCACGATCTCGGCGCCGGCCTCGTAGGTCTTTACCTCGAGGTAGTCTTTGATTCTCTCAATCTCACCCTGATCGAGTCCGTTGAACCCCCCGGTTAAATCTGCCACCATGAACCTCGCTTTGCCTTAAGCACAGTGCGACAAGCATGTGATTGTCACTATATCTCGAAGACGGTACTTAACACCATGCGCACCCGATCGAGAATGCAGGCAGGCCTCTTTTTACTCGTGTGGATCAGCACTGCCTGCGGTACCGGCCAGTCAAAAGACGGTAAGAAAGACTTCCCATCGCTTATTGCGCGCGGCGAAGAGCTGCGGGCAAAAGGCAGCACCGAGAGCGCACTCTACGCCGCGCTGCTGTCTGATTTCCAAGAACTTTTCAAACGCGAAAGCGACATTACCTCGAACGCCGCCAATAAAAAACTCGCTGAAGATTTTCTGGCGCAACACCCCCCACTCTCGTGCAACCTGACGGTGAGCGAACCGTCTGAGACATTGCGCACCGTCGGCGGTTTTACCACCCCCTTGCTCATTTCAGGCGATTGCCCGGCGAAGGCACCGTTCGTACTCGAAGCAGATAGCAAAGACCTCGCGCTTGCACCCGAAAACGTCGTTTTCAGCGGAGGAAAAATCACCGCCGAGATACGCGTAAACTCCGCGACCACCGAGCCTGCCAAAAACCGTATTCGTATTACGAGCCAGTACTACGCGGCCGAATTGCTCGCTGAACTCGCGCGACGTTTTGCGCTGCCGCAGAAATCTGAACTCACTATTAATCCCGCTGAATATACACTGCGCACACAACCGACAACACGCGACGCCTATGCCGATGCGCATTTGAAATTTCGCAAGGCGGCGCTTTCAAGCAGCGCCAAAAATGGAGATTTCGGCAGCGAGGTGGCATTGTCCGCTAACGGACAATTCACCGTTGGCGGCGAATACGCCGGGAAAAAATTTGATCTATTATATGGTCACCCCAACGGCACATTGCCCGACGGCATCGGCACGACATTTACCACAGTGCGTGTCGACGGCACCGATTACCGCTTCGAGAAATTACGCGGTAAACCGTTCAAGAACGAGGCCGGTCAATTGCTCTATGAAGCAGCTATAGGGCGCACGGGAATCACAATCCGCCAGATTATCTCGCCTGAATCTGCTGATAATCGTATCAAAACGCGCATCGCCTATGAAATTAAAAACCGTTCGGGTAAACGCCGCAGCGTAGGCATACGCCTGCTGCTCGATACCTGGGCAGGAGCAAACGACGGTGTGCCGTTTCTGTTGCCGACGGGCGACATGACACAACTCTACCGCAGCGAGGTCGAGTTCACGCCCACGGCTTCGGCGATGTGGCAGATTTTTGATGTCGACCGCGCCAAGGGCAGCGCGAGCAAAGAACCCGCGTTGCAGAACATTTTGATCGGTAAAGATATTGTCCCCCCCGATCGCGTGGCATTCGCAAACTGGCCCGAAGCGATCAAATCGGTTTGGGATTACGCCATCAACTCGGCGCGCCGGGTCACCGGCGATTCGGCAGTGATTTTATGGTGGAACCCTGCAGAAGTCGCTGCGGGTAAAACGCAAATTATTGCGACAGAATTCGGCGCCTACCTGCAGAAGAGAGAACCCGCTGTGTTTATTACCAATGCAGACACCGGCGAAATTCTGATATACTTGTGGCACCAGAACGGCAGCGATGCGATGCAGAAGTTAGCATACACGGTGCGCGCCGAAAAAGGTGACCTGTTGTTCAAGGTCGACCTCAGCGAAACAACGCTTGCCCCGGGACAAACCTTTATCAAAGCCAGCCCCGGCCAAATTCTGTTTGAAGGCGGCACGACGCTGATCATCACCGAAACCTTGAACGGCCAGCCGAAAGAATATAAATTTCCGCTGGCGAATCTCAAAAAGTGGAAAAAGCTGATGCGCACACCGCTGGCAGAACCGGCCAAAGCATACCCCGTAAGTTATTTTGACGAACGCGATATGCAGCTCAGGGCAAGGTTGCGTAGCGCGGGCGGTGAGACGTTGCAGACGATACCACTCGAAAAGACCGCAATCGATGGCGGCTTTGAATATAAAGGAAATTTTGAAATCCCCGCCGATGCCCCGGCAGGTCGTTATACCGTGGAGGTGGTCCGGTGAAAAAACTCTGCATAATGATCGCGGCGCTCACACTCGCGAGCGCGCTCGGCGCAGAAGAAGTGTTGTCTTCTGAACCGGTATTGATTACACCGAAGCGCATTGAGACGCACAAAAGCACGACGCCGGCTGCGGGCCGCGTGGGCGTGCAGAGTCGGGCGGCAGCACCTGCGGGTATGCCATCCGATATGGAAATAAAAATCGATCAGAACAGAGTACTGCTCAAGATCGAATTCAAAAAAGATTCCATCAAGCTATCGGCTTCTGCGCGGCGCGCTTTGCGCAAAATGGGTCTCAAACCCGGCCAGAGCCTGCGCATATCAGGCCTCGGTGACTCACCCGGCAGCATGAAGGGCAGCAATACTCGGCTGGCCAACCTGCGCGCACGGGTCATTGCCTCGTACCTCGAAGAATTTGTCGGTGAACTCAAAGTCGAACTGCAGTGGAATGCAAGGCCGCCGCAGGAATTCGCCGGTTTCGGCGCCATCATCGAAGGTAGAGACTAATGCATCTTCTCGGCTCCGTAGTCTTCAACCTGATGCTCGCGACCGGGGCGTACGCGGTGTTTATGGCCATCGCCCATCTGCGCCGCCCGGAAAATCCGCGCTATTTGTCAGCGGCGCGCTCGTCGCTTGAACTGCACCTGATTGCGGTCACGCTCGCGACAACGCTTCTGCTCTACATGCTCGTCTCGGCAGATTTTTCGATCGTTTACGTTGCCGAGCACGTTAACCTGCAGCTGCCACTGTTCTATCGGTTTACTTCGCTGTGGGCGGGCCAAGCAGGTTCGATGCTGTGGTGGAATTTCCTCGTTGTCATTTTCTCGTATTTCGCCGTGCGTCACATGCGCCGGGCCGAACCCGCACTCGAAGGCTATATGATCGCCATTCTCATGTCGTTGTCCCTGTTTTTCACGGCGATCGGCTGCTTCTCTCCTGGGTCAGATCCCTTTCGTGTTTTTCAAGACGGCGAAAAACTTTTTGCGCATGCCGAAGGGCGTGGCCTCAACCCGCTGTTGCAGCATTGGGCAATGATTATTCATCCACCCATTCTGTATTTTGGTTATGTGGCGTTCGCCGTACCATTTGCTATCGCCATGTCTGCCCTGTTATCGGGCAAGGCACAGACCGCGTGGCTGAAGTATGTGCGCCGCTGGACACTGTTCAGCTGGTTTTTTCTCGGTGTCGGCATTTTGCTCGGCGGCAAATGGGCGTACGAAGAGCTCGGCTGGGGCGGTTACTGGGCGTGGGATCCGGTGGAGAATGCATCGTTGATGCCCTGGCTTACCGCGACTGCCTTTCTGCATTCGATAATTGTCCAAGAACGGCGCGGCATGCTCAAGGTGTGGAACATGGTGCTGGTCTCGATTTCGTTTATCATGACCGTCGTCGGCACCGCGCTGACACGTTCGGGTGTTGTGCAATCGGTGCATGCCTTTGCACAGTCAAACCTTGGCTGGTTTTTTCTCGGCTTCATCGTCATCACTATGGCATTCTGCATTTACGCAATCGTCAAGCGCTACGACCTGCTCAAATCAGCACAACCGATCGAATCGCTGATGAGCCGCGAAGTGGGGTTTTTATTCAACAACGTGCTATTGCTTGCCTCGCTGTTCATCATCTTTTTCGGCACGATGTATCCGACGATCAGCGAATGGATTTCAGGGCACCGCGAATCGGTCACGGCCGAGTGGTTCAATAAATTTATGGGCCCGATGGGTATCGTGATCCTGTTTCTGACAGGTCTGGGCCCCCTGCTCGCTTGGCGCGTCACGACGTGGTCAACGCTCGCCCGAAACGCGCGTTATCCTTTTGTGGCGCTCTTGATCACCGGTACTTTTGCTTTTTTCATCGTCGGCGGAATAAACGCACAATGGAACTCGGCACGTATTATGGCGATTATCACCTTTGCTATCGCCGCCTTCGTCATCGCCGGCGCACTTGAAGAATGGCTGCGTGCGGCACTGAGCCGCTTCAGATACACGCGCGAGTTTTTCTTAGTGGCACTGGCGATGACTCTGCTGCAGAATAAACGCCGCTTTTTGGGCTACATGGTGCACATCGCGCTCGCCATTCTGTTTTCGGGTTTCGCCGGTCTCGCGTTCGGTACCGAAGCGAGGCTGATACTCAACCCGGGCGAAGCGCAGAGTTTCGCGGGTTATACCATTCACGTAGAAAACTACGAAGAAAAAATGATCCATACCGATACCGCCAACAAAGCTGACCGGGCACCGCTTTACGGCACCCGCATGGTAACCATTGCGGTCTACCGCGACAACCGGCTCATCGGCCGCGACACGACAGAAATCCGCACGTACCCGATGTACAATTCTCGCGAGGGTGGCTACACCGATTCGCAGAACACATCGGAGCCGGCGATTATCTCGACATTTCTCACCGATGTGTATGTTCAGCTTGGTGGCGACGAAAAAGGCAAACTGGTGATGCAATTGTGGATCAACCCCCTCGTGCGCTGGGTGTGGGCAGGATTTGCATTTTTCGTCGTCATGGGCCTTGTATTGCTGCTGCCGATCGGCGAGGGCAAAGTATTCAAACTGGGCTGGCTGCGTTTTTCCGTCACACCCGAGCGCGCCCTGCAGGGCTGACGGGTACCGACGTCCGTATACGACAGAGCGGACAAAAAAAATGGCCCCGTTTTTCCGCGGGAGCGATACTTGTTGTTGACAAGCAGCGTTTTGCTCCGTCCAAGGGGGTATGAAGCGCTTATTCAGCCTTGTTTCCCTTTCCCTGTTACCGATCGCCTTACTCGCCGAAGACAAGCCCAAAGCCTCTGACATGGCCCGAGTGGCAATTATTAAGTACGAAGATAAGACCGGCACCAAAAACTTCGAATATATGCCGGGTTCGCTGCAAGAAGCGATCACCAAATCGATGCATAAAAAATTCGAATTCGTCGAGGCCGACAATGCCAAGGTAGAACCCATCGTGGCACAGGTGCGCGCCAAAAACAAGGGAAAAATCGGCCCCAAAGAAGCCGCCGAAATCTGCCGCTTGGCCGACATTGACATACTGATTTACGGTAATTTCACATTCAACAAAGCCGAGAACGAAATCGAAATCCATACAGAAATTTCACTCGGTTCAACCGACAAATTCCGCAAAATGGAGCCGACCGAAAACCGCGTGGACGCGACCATATTTCAAGCAGCCGATAAGGTCGCGGGCGACATTGTCGCCGAAATTACCAAAGTCGCTTTAGAACAGCAGCAGGCAAAGGGCAAAGCCGTCGCCGATGCCAAAGATAAAAAGGGAAAGACTCAACTCGAGAAAACGGAAAAATCGAAGACTTGGGCTGATATCAGCTGGAATTTTGCCCTCACGCCGATGGCTTCTTACCCGCTGGTGAACCGCGACAACGCGAGCATAAAACCCGAACCCGGTGCCGGCGGTTACGCAATGTACCGCCTGCGCGGGCGTTTACACGTTGGCCTCTTTGCTTCGTTCACATCGATACGCTCCAATGCCAAGAACGCACCTTATGAAACAAATCTCGATTATCTCTCTGCCGCAGCCACCGCTGGCTACTATTTTGATCTTTCGCCACGCTGGCGCTGGACGAATGCCATCGGTGCGGGTTATTATTATGGCCGTCTCGCAGTCTATAGCAATTGCGGCAACTCAACCAACTGCGGTGGCGGCGCGTTCAATTCTATTTCGCAGGACGTAAAAAATCCATTCTTCATGGCGCGCACGGGCATCCATTTTCTGATCTTCTCGTTCTTGGCATTAGGTATTGAAGCCGAGTACCGCATGCTCTATGACTCTAAACCTGTGCACGGCATTGGCGGCGCATTGGCATTGAGCGTCGTGTTTTAGGAGGATGTATGAGGGTTAGCAGATTAGTTCTTGCTCTGGTGTTCTTGCCGTTCCTTAACTGTAATAATTTAGGGTTGTTGGATCAAATCGAGAATCCAGGTGCGGGGAAAGCGGAGACGTTTACGACTAAAAACTATGTTTTTTATTCCTCATGGATGGTGAAGGGCGATATGGCTGGCGTGCCTTTTTCAGAATGTAACGGTTTAACGGGCCCCGAACGAGCCGATTGTGGATGTACACGCTCCGCTGCGGCTAACGGATTGCGTAAATCCAGCGGTCACCAGTTCAAGGCGTGGTTATCGACATCCTTAACCGGCGGGGATGCCAAATGTAGAATCCAGAATTCTCCCGCCAATGGATGTACAACTCCTGGTTCAGAGCCTTGGTACAACACCATGGGCCAGATTGTCTTTAATACGCTGACCGATACAGCTGATAATGCCCCTTCTCTGCCCAATCCGATTCGGTACTCTGAAACGAAGGCAGATAATGGTGTATCGCAAGCATGGACAGGCACAATAGCCGGAGGGACAGTCGGTACGACCTGTTCCAATTGGACTTCGAGTGCCGTTACTTCTCCCGTCAACAACACCGGAGAACGCACTCAGATAAATGCCGGTTGGACGGCATTCGGCACGTCTTCGTGCGATGTGGACCAACGCATCATTTGTTTTTCAATGCCTTGAGGATATGATGCAGACTATTGGCAAAGGCCTACGGATCAAGATTATCGCTGCATTGATTTTGAGCGCTCCGGCATGCAACAACTTTGGTTTGCTCGACAAAATCGAGAATCCGGGGGGAAGCGAAAAGTTCACGAATAACTACTATGTCTTTGCCAGTTCGTGGACGACAATGGGCGATATGGCGGGCGGACCATACCCTGAGTGCACGGCGAACTACGTCGGCCCTGCCCGCGCCGACTGTGCTTGCACTAAAGCGGCTGCGAAAAAAGGACTGCGCAAGCACTCAAATCATGCATTCAGAGCTTACCTCGGTATGACCGGCACACCG
>JAEUSA010000018.1 GCA_016788945.1 Leptospiraceae bacterium | reverse complement strand
CCCGCTGTCGATGATTCATTGAAAGATGCAATGGGAACCTATTCGTATGCGGGTGAGAATTTTTATCTGCGGATTATCCGCGCGCTCAAAAAGAATTTTCCCGAGGCGGTATTGATTTCTGATGTCGCATTAGACCCCTATTCTTCTGACGGCCATGACGGCATTGTCAGAGACGGAAAAATACTCAACGACGAGACGCTCGAAGTGCTCGCCAAGATGTCGGTCGCGCAGGCCGAAGCCGGTATCGACATCATCGGCCCCTCGGACATGATGGATGGGCGCGTCGCCTATCTGCGCGAGAATCTCGACGCGGCAGGGTTCAGCGCCGTGGGTATCATGTCGTACACAGCCAAATACGCGAGCGCCTTTTATGGGCCGTTCCGCGACGCGCTCGCTTCAGCCCCCAAATTCGGCGACAAAAAGACATACCAGATGAACCCCGCCAATGGCAAAGAGGCACTGCGCGAGGCAAGACTCGACAGCGCAGAAGGTGCAGATTTTCTGATGGTAAAACCGGCGCTGGCGTATCTCGACATCATTCACCGGCTGAGCAAGGCAAGCGATCTACCGGTCGTTTGTTACAATGTGAGCGGCGAATATGCGATGGTTAAGGCTGCTGCAGCACAGGGCTGGCTCGACGGCGTACGCGCACGCGACGAGATGCTGTTATCGTTCTTTCGCGCCGGCGCCGATGCCGTCATTACCTACTTCGCGCAAGAATACGCCGCTGAAAAGGCAGCGCTCGCTTGAGCGAGTATTTCAAGACCGTCTTCTGGCAGGTAGAGATCAGCGTTCCTAAAGAGCGTGCGCACGAGGCCGAAGAGTTCTTTTTGCGCTCGGGTGCGCAAAGTACATTCGAACTGCTCTATGCCGAAGGACGTCCTTCGAACCTCGCTACCGACGATACCGAATTGTTTTTCTTTTTCGCAGAAGATTTTCCCGCGCGCGCCTTCGTGCCGATGGCGCTGGCAACATTAAGCCTACCACAGGCGGCTTTTACCGTATCGCAGGTCAAATACTCAGACTATCTGAAAGAGTTTGAAAAGACGTTCAAGGCGTTTGGGCTCACCGCCCGCACCGCCCTCGTGCCGCCGTGGGATAAAGACAATGCCGACATTACCGGCCTGAAGCCCCTGTTTCTTGTGCCGGGCATGGCGTTCGGCACCGGCAAACATGCGACGACACAGCTCATGGTCGCTTTTTTGGAAGAAACCGTGCGCAGTGACGACGCCATCATCGACATGGGCACGGGTTCAGGTATTCTCGCCATCGCCGCGCTGCTCTACGGCGCGCGCGAGGCATATGGATATGATGTCGAAACACTTGCGATCGAATCGGCGATCAGCAATCTTGAACTCAATGCAGCGCAACACGGCACTCCACTGAATGCGCATTTTGCCGTTGGGGATTTCTCTGCGCTGCAGATGCTTAAAACCGACGCGGAGCATACGGTATTTATCGCCAATATTTTGCCGAATATCTTTGAAGCCAATGCCGCATCTCTTCGACAGGCGTTGACACATTGCCGGGCCTGGGCATTATCGGGAATTCCCGATGCACAAGCCGAATCATTTGCGGTTTTTTTACGCTCGATTCGCATAACGCAGTTCGAAACGAAGGGAAAAGACGAATGGCAGATTTTCTTTTCTGTCGCCAAATCTACTTAGACTGCGTCTCCGCGCGTTGCAAGGACGCGCCCAAAGATTTTGGGACGCGCGCTTAGATATGCTTTGGCAAAAATTTCTTAAGGTTGTCCGGCTTGCTTTTTTTTGTAGCGACGATAGAGAATATAGCCGGCAATTGCTGTGACCATAAGGCCGATAATGATCGTGTTATAGACCTGCATATATTCAATAACCTTGCGCCAATTTTCACCGAGCACATAACCGCCGTAGATCAGCAGCGAATTCCACAGCAACGTCGCGAGCGAAAAACATAACAGAAAAACAACGATATTCATGCGGAACATGCCCGCGACAATCGCGACAAAAAACCGGATACCCGCCGAAAAACGGCTCAAAATCACCGCAATGACGCCCCATTTTCTGAACCAGTTTTCGGTTTTCTTCAGACTTTCGGCATCGAGAATTTCCTGCGTCCATTTATTACGAAAGCGCCTGCGAAAGAAATCGAGAACGTGTTCGCCGAAATAATACATGACCCCTGCACCGGCGATATTGCCGGCATAAACGGCCGAGGCAAGGCTGAAAAAACTCACCTTGCCGGCACCCCACAGATAACCACCAAGGACGATCACGCTATCACCCGGATACGGCGGGAAAATATTTTCCATAAAGGCGCTGAAAAAGACAAACAGCCACCAGGCATTCTGAGGAATGTGTTTGAGAAACTGCTCTACGTCCATAGCCTTCAGAGGTTCTAACGTTGGTAAAACTCAGATTGTCACGCGCAATACCCTCGGACGTGTTGCATTTGTGGATGCGCCAAAGTTATTTAACGTAAATCCGCTTAAAGACGCTGCGTTGGGAGACACCCAAGGCTAAAAAAAAGGACTATTTCTGTCACAAAGGCCATCAGGCTGTATCTAAAAGGGCAGGAGAAAACATGAACACACTACAAAACCTGCTTACGGGCCTCGTGGCCCTGATCCATTGCTATATCATGGTACTGGAGACATTTCTTTGGAAAACCGCCTACGGCATGAAGACTTTTCAACTGACACCGGAACGCGCCGAAATGACCGGTGTGATGGCGCAGAACCAGGGCGTCTATAACGGGCTACTCGCCGCCGGGCTTATTTGGAGTTTCTTTATCGCCAGCCGCGAATGGAAGCGCAATGTGCGGATTTTCTTTCTGCTATCGGTATTTGCCGTCGGACTCGTCGGTGCGTACACCGCAATGGTAAAAATACTGTTTATCCAGTCATTGCCGGCATTTCTGGCGCTGGTGGCTGTCTACTTCTCGGCACGCCGCAACGCAGCGTAATGGCCTGGATCGAAATCAGCAATAATGATGTCACCGACGCCGTGGCGGGAAACTCCGCGGCGCTCGAGCGCATTGTGCGGGCGACACAGGAACCGGTTTACAACCTCGCGCTCCGGTTTCTGTGGCACCCGCAAGATGCGCAGGATAACACACAGGAAATTTTAATCCGCATTATCACCAACCTATCAGCGTTTCGCCACGAAAGTGCCTTTGGTACTTACGCCTACCGTATCGCCGTCAATCATCTACTGCGTGCGAAAAAATCGCGTGCTGAAAGGCGCGAAGTCACCTTTCGCGAAGCGGCGCGCACGCTGAGTGTTCAGGAAACACCGTTACCAGAAACAGATGCGGCGGGAATCATCAACGACGTCAAAATCGCCTGCAGCCATGCAATGCTACAGGGACTGAAGAGACCCTACCGTATGGCATTTGTACTCGGTGCGGTCATGCAACTGCACGGCGAAGAGGCGGCGCGTATACTCGGCCTCACACCTGCGGCATACAGGCAGAGACTCAAACGCGCACGCGCAGCGATGACAGAATTTCTCACGCGCCATTGTGGTCTGATCGCTGAGGCCGCGACCTGTCGCTGCGAACGGCGCGTTACGCCGTGTATGAAGACCGGTGCGATCGAACCCTACCGTGCCTTGGCCGACCGACTCAAAGATGCCGGCGAGTTTTACCCGACGCAGAACGCGCTGGCTCAGGATATTTCACGCCTCGAAAAAGTTACGCTTCTTTATCGCAGCAACGGCAAATACGCAGTGCCCGCCTCACTCGACCGCCGCATACGCGAGGTGATCAGCGGGCGACTTCTTTCTGAGTGAGTTGTCGCTTTAGGCGACGAGTTTTGCCATGCCCGGAAAAACGACCTTGTCACGGCTGTAGCCGAGAACTTCGGTGAGCGTGCGAAAGCGGTTCATGCCAGAACTGATTTCAATGTCTTCACCGGTAAACTGTCCAGGGTGTTCATAGCCTGCCGCGTGCGCGAGGCTCAGGAGTTCTTTACGGAAACCCTTGATATAGCGCGCGGCGCGGTTCGTTTTGTCATCGACATCGAGGCCGCGCTGCAACCACCAATTCTGCGTTGCCACACCTGCAGGGCAGTGCCCGTCGTGGCATTTTTGCGCCTGAATGCAGCCGATCGACATCATCGCTTCGCGCGCGACGTTGATCAGATCGCAGCCCATCGCTAAGGCGACGACGGCGCGATCGGGAAAACCAAGTTTACCCGAACCGATAAAAGCGATACGCTCGGAAATTTTGGCTTTCTGGAAAATCTGGTAAACACGCGCAAAGCCGACCTTGAATGGCAGAGAAACGTGGTCGGCAAAAGTGAGGGGTGCTGCCCCGGTACCGCCTTCGCCGCCATCGATGGTAATAAAATCAGGGCCCTTTTTACTCTGTTTCATGCGCGTCGCAAGTTCTTCCCAGAAGTCAAGCTCTCCGATCGCGCTCTTGATGCCGACGGGCAGCCCTGTTGCCGCCGAAACGCGCTCGATGAAGCGAATCATTTCATCGACGGTAGAAAATTCGGAATGAAAATTCGGCGAAATACAGTCTTTCCCCTTTTTGACGCCGCGAATCGCCGCGATTTCAGCGGTAACTTTGGTACCGGGCAGAATGCCGCCTTTGCCCGGCTTGGCGCCTTGCGAAAGTTTGATTTCGATCAAGCGAATCTGCGGATACTGATCGACCTTTTCCACAACTTTCTCAAGGCGAAAGCCCTGCTCGTCACGCGCGCCGAAATAGCCTGTACCGATTTGCCATACCATGTCGGCACCGCTCGTGTGGTAAGGAGAAAATCCGCCTTCGCCTGTATTGTGCCAACAATGCGCGAGCTTCGCCCCCTGATTGAGCGCCGTCACGGCGCGATCACCGAGAGAGCCAAACGACATTGCCGATATGTTTACAATCGACGACGGACGCCACATCTTTGGCCGCCTGTGCCATTCACCCATCACTTTGAGCGCCGGTATCGCCGAAGGATCTTCGTGGATAATGACTGCCTTCGATTCGGGAAATGGAAATACCGCATGCTTGATGATCGGATATCCCGCCTCGTATAGCTGTTCGGTCGTACCAAAACCAAAATTGCTGTTTTGTCCTTTGGCTGTCGCATATACCCAGCGACGCTCGGCACGGTTAAATGGCATCTCTTCTTTGTCATTGGCCACCCAATATTGCCTCAACTCCGGACCAATGACCTCGAGCATGTAGCGCAGGCGACCGACTAAGGGAAAGTTGTGCTGTATGGTGCGTTTTTTCTGCGTGATGTCGCGAATCGCAACGAGCAATAACAGAAAGCCGATGACGATAAAAACCGTTGCCACGGGGTGTTGTTCGACATACTGCATAATCGCCATATGGCAATTCTGCATACCCTCAGCGGATTGCAAGAGTTTTCATGGTTGACGCGTCGCACGGGACGGAGCTTAACCGTTCATGCCGGCGCGCAAAAAATCGAAGGTCCGCGATACGTCGCAGTACCTCGATTTTCTCACCGGAATCATTGAGCGCGTCAGCGACGGTTTTGTCGCAATCGACAGCAACTGGATATACGTATACGTAAACGAAACAGGTGCGCGCATGCTGCAGCGCGAGAGACCCGAAGATTTGATCGGCAAGCACATCTGGACTGAATATCCCGATGGGGTGGGACAGCCGTTTTACCACGCCTATCACCGCGCGATGGAAACGCAGCAGCCGATCGTACTCGAAGAACATTATGATCCATGGGACCGCTGGTTTGAAAACCGTATTTTCCCCTCCCCGGCCGGGCTCACGATCTATTTTTCAGAGATCACCGAACGCAAGCGCGCCGAGCGCGTTCTGCAGTATGAAGCGGTACTGCTCGATAAGCGCAACGCTTTACTGGAAAAAATCGCGCGTGGTGAAGATACCGAGACGATTTTCACCCATATCATACGCACGATCGAAGCTGAGGCGAAAGGTACACTGTGCTCGATACTTTTATTAGACAACGACGGCGTGCATGTCAGGCATGCCGCGTCATCTCCGGCACTGCCGCGCGATTATGTGCGCGCAATTGACGGGGCGCCGATTGGGCCTGCCGCGGGGTCATGCGGCACGGCGATGTTTACCGGCAAACAAGTCATTGTTTCGGATATTGCCACAGACCCGCTGTGGAAGGAATACAAAGCCATCGCGCTGCCCTTCGGGTTAAAAGCCTGCTGGTCGGTGCCGATTCTTTCGCCGCAACGGAAAGTGTTAGGCTCTTTCGCGATGTATTACCGCGAAATACGCTCGCCGGGTGAGCTAGATATCAAGCTCATTGAATTTGCCGCCCGTATTGCGGAAATCGCGCTCGACCGCGCAGCGGCGGATAAACGCCTGCGCGAGCGGGAGCAAAGCCTTTCATCTATTTATGCAACGGTCGGCGATAGCATTTTCCAGCTGAGCGTTGAAACTGACCAGCGCTTCCGATTCTCTTCGGTCAACAAAGCTTTTCTGGACACGACCGGGTTAAGCGAAACACAGATCGTGGGCAAGCGCGTGGACGAAGTCATTCCGGAACCTTCGCTCTCGCTCGTATTACGCCGGTACCGTGAAGCTATACGCGATAAAAAAATTGTTCGCTGGGAAGAAACTTCGGTTTATCCCACAGGAGAACTCACCGGCGAAGTATCGATTGCACCCGTATTTGATAAAGCCGGCCGTTGCACTCACCTCGTTGGTGCGGTACACGACATCACCGATCGCAAAAAGGCGGAACAAAATCTGCGGCAACTCAATGCCGAACTCGAGAGCCGGGTGCGCGAACGCACTGCCGAACTCGCGGGTGCGATGGAGCGCGCACAGGAGGCCGACCGTCTGAAATCCGCCTTTCTGGCCAACATGTCGCATGAATTGCGAACGCCACTGAATTCGATCATCGGCTTCACCGGCATTCTCGCACAGGGGCTTGCCGGGCCTCTCAATGACGAGCAGAAGAAACAGATCGGTATGGCCAATTACAGCGCACGGCACCTGCTCGCGCTCATCAACGACGTACTCGACATTTCAAAAATCGAAGCCGGTCAGCTCGAAATACGCAAAGAACGTTTCGACATGCGCGTCGTCATTGAAATTTCTGTCGCAGCTGTCAGGTCGATGGCCGAAAAGAAAAATCTGCCGATAGAAATCTTCATCGCGCCCGAGGTGGGTTTCATCGTCAGCGATCGCCGGCGCGTAGAGCAGATACTCGTGAACCTGCTTAACAACGCGGTAAAATTTACCGAAACGGGAAAAATTGTACTGAACTGTAAGGCCGATTCAGAATTTATCGTCGTGACGGTGAGCGACACAGGCATCGGCATTCGCGCCGAAGATATTCCACACCTGTTCAGACCGTTTCGTCAGGTCGACTCGGGCTTGGCACGCCGGCACGATGGTACGGGACTCGGCCTCTCTATCTGCAAAGAACTCGTCAATCTTCTCGGTGGCTCGATCAGCGTGGAGAGCCGGCTGGGAGAAGGCAGCGATTTTAGTTTTCGTTTACCGACAGGAGTGTAAAATATGCGGAGCGTACTCGTTATCGAAGATAATGAACACAATATGTATCTCACCAGATTTATTCTGGAAAACGGCGGCTATACCGTCATTGAAGCGCGCAGCGGTGAAGAAGGTATACGCTTTGCCGAAACACACCGCCCGCACCTGATATTGCTCGACATACAATTGCCCGAGATGGATGGTTACGCCGTCGCAAGGCAGCTGCGCATAAACAGCGAATTAAACAGTGTTCCGATTATCGCCGTGACTTCTTACGCAATGGTCGGCGACCGCGAGCGCGTGCTCGACGCCGGTTGCACGGGGTATATTGAAAAGCCGATCAACCCCGATACTTTTATTACACAGATCAGGGAGTTTCTCGACGTCGCAGGAGCCTGACCGTGCACCGAATTCTGATAGTCGACAATAATGAACAGAGTATTTATCTGCTGCGCACAATTCTCGAAAGCAAAGGTTATGCGGTCGAAGCTGCCGAAAACGGATCAGAAGCTCTGAACATGGCCCGGCAAAACCCGCCGGCGCTCATTATATCTGACATTCTCATGCCCGTCATGGACGGATTCACGCTGTGCCGCGAATGGATGCGCGATACCAAGCTTGCGCCGATACCTTTTGTGCTGTATACGGCAACGTATACCGATGCGGCCGACGAAGAACTCGGGCTGAGCCTCGGCGCCGCACGATTTCTGCTGAAGCCACAGGACGGCGACACGCTTGCGGCGATCATCCAAGAACTACTTAAAGAACCCTACAAGCAGAAGTTCCATTCAGTCCACACGGCGCCCGAGACGAACGAAAGCGATCAGTACCGCCTCTATAGTGAGGCCTTGGTACGCAAGCTCGATGCCAAGGTCATTGAACTCGAAGCGACCCGCCGCGTATTGCAGCACCAGATAGAAGAACGCCGACAGGCCGATGCCGCGCTGCGCCTGCATGCGAAAGTATTCGAACAGGCTCACGAAGGTATTATGATCACCGACGCGCAAGAGCAGATTCTGAGCGTGAACGGGTCTTTCTGCCTGTTGACGGGTTTTGATGAAGAAGACCTCATCGGTAAACAGGCGGAGATTCTGCGTTCCGACAGGCATGCAGCGGCGTTTCATCAGGAAATCCGCCGTGAAGTTACCGGCGGCGGCCGCTGGCAGGGTGAGGTATGGATTCGCAATAAAGCCGGTGAGGCGCAGCCGGTGTGGCTGTCAGTCAGTGCGCTGACCGATGCGCGCGATCGAGTCACGCACCATATCAGCCTGATGCTCGACCTCGGCGAAAAAAAGATGCAGGCGGCGCAGATTGAAAAACTTGCCTTCTTTGATACCATTACCGGATTACCAAACCGTGCGCTGCTCATCGACCGCCTCGAACAGATTCTCGCCAATGCCGCGCGGCGCAGTGCGACTGTTGCCATATTTTTTCTTAATCTTACGCGCTTCAAAGAAATCAACGAAACGCGGGGCCATGCCGCCGGCGACGCCGTGCTGCGTGAAGCGACGAGGCGCTTTAACACCGCGCTCGGTTCAGAGACCTTTCTCGCGCGCTTCGGCGGCGACGAATTTGTCGCCGTTGCCGACCATACCGACCAGACCGAATCGGCATTCATCGCCGAATCTCTTGCGCTGTGCTTGGAGAAACCGTTGACCGTCGGCAACGATGTGCTGCACGTTTCGGTGCGCATCGGCATTGCACTATCACCGACCGATGGCAGCAGTGCTGATACCCTGATACGCCACGCCGACACAGCGATGCACCGCGCGCGCGCCGCCGGGAAAAACCACATGTTCTTTCGTACAGAGATGAGCGCTCAGGCGGCACGCAAACTGCAAATTGCCGGTAGACTGGTTTCGGCAATACATGAAGGCGCTCTCGACCTGCACTATCAACCGCAGTTCAGCCTCGCCAGCGGCCTGATGAGCGGAGCAGAAGCTTTGCTGCGCTGGAACGACGCAGAACTCGGCATCGTAAACCCGGGAGAATTTATTCCGATCGCCGAAGAACGCGGACTCGCCGCCATGATTGGGGACTACGTATTTTCCCGCACATGCGAACACGCACGCAGCTGTCGCGAGGCAGGGCTCGCATTACCGGGAAAGTTATCGGTCAACGTTTCAGCCTTTCAGCTGCATGACGCGGCAATTGCACAGCGTTTCAAAAATATCTGCTCTGCAGCGGGTCTCATGCCGCAGAACCTCGAGATCGAACTTACCGAAACCGGCGCGATGAGTGATCCTGAACATGCGATGCAGGTTTTGCTGTCGCTCAAACAGGCAGGTTTTTCGCTCGCGATCGATGATTTCGGTGTGGGCCATTCTTCGCTGGTCTATATCAAGCGGTTCGCTGCCGATAAGCTCAAGATCGACATGTCTTTCGTGCGCGGCATGTTGAGTGATGCAAACGACCGCGCGATTGTGACTGCCATTATCAACATGGCCAAAGGACTCGGCATGCGCACAATAGCCGAAGGTGTCGAACAAGTTGCTCAGGCGGACCTGCTGCGTACTCTCGGCTGCGACGACGTTCAAGGTTTCTATTTTGGTGCACCGGTCAGCCCTACCGAATTTGTCGGCCGGTGGCTCAAAGAGTAACTATTTACCGCGTTTCTTCTGCTGCTGGTGCGCTTCGAGTGCCTTTTTCAGCTCTGTCGAAAGCTCACTGATGGCCTCTTTGATCTCAAGGTTGCGCGTCAGATTCGCGGTGACTACCACCGAACCCGATTTGAGGTCGATAATCTTGATGGTAAAATACTTCAACACATCGCGCGTTTTGTCCTCAAGCGCGCCTGAACCGATCACAATCGAATCTGCACCGGCGAGCTTACCGATCGCCACTGCCTGGTTGGGGTCGATGAGACCCGACGCACCCAGTTTTTGTTCTTTGATCAGCCGTTCAATTTCGGTACGTTCGACCACATCATAACCGAGGCGCAGGAATTCATGCGTCAGCAAATCAGACACTTTGTCGTTATCGCGGTAACTCAAGCGATCCATCTTGAAAATCGCCACGCGACGTATGTCATCGGGATCAATATGCCGCGAAATAACGATATCAACACTGCTGCGACAGCCGGCAAAAAATACCGTCAGAGCAAGCAGGAGAATTTCTTTTCTGAATTTCATATTAGTTGGTCCTTAACCGAAATCGCAGCAGATGCCTTGAACTGGCAAGAAATTGCAAGCCTGCACCTTGAACGGTCACTGCACCGATGCGTTCGGCGATACTTTCGCTGTCAGCCCCGTTCATGTCTGCTTCGAGCACGAGGGTATCGCCGGTAAATTCTTCACGCCGCATACGGCCGACGCCGCGTAGTTTGCCGATGGCCTGTTCGGTCGCCTTTGCCTGCGCAAGCGTGGCCACGCCATGCACGATAATGGTCGTCGGCCGCGAGAGCGCAGCGAGGCGCGCTACGAGTTTCTGCAAAAACTTCTGCGCGAGTTCTGCAGCCACCGATTGAATCGCTTTTTTGCCGGCGACGATTTCTGACGTGTGCAGCGCCGGCACGCGAGAATTGACTCCGTCCGCGTAGAAAATTTCGCCGGTATCGGTGGCGATCGCCTTGGCTTCTATGCGGGCATTGCAGCCGACTAAACCCTGCGCCATGCCCCCCGACGCGTCTTGTGCCCGTTCGCTGAAAGCTTCGCCTAAAATCATGATGTCGGCGCCGATCGTTTTAGCTATTTTGCGCCGCGCCGCGGCGGATTTAAAAAGTTCAGAACCTGCATCGCGTAAACGCGCATAAGCCGCCGGGTCGACGGTTTTGAAACCGGCTTCAGAAAATTGTCTGATAATCTCGGTTTCACCCGCAGGATCAGGGGCCGGGCTGCGCAAATGAACCTCGGGAATAACCACCATGACCCGCCATTGCCGCAACAAACCATTCTGCCGTATGATGCGCATCAGCGGCACGGGGCTGACTGCAACCTCGAGCGTTGTTCGGTACTGATTGCCCTGCCGCCCCTCTGCCACGACCCGGCGTATCGCTGCGAGGCCACCAGCCTCGGAAACCACGCGGCTGTGCACGAGGGAAAAGTTTTCTACCTGAGTGCGCGCGGTGATGTAATAGCCAATACTTTCTTCGATTGCAGTACGCAGTGCAGATTGCCTTGCCGTTTCGCGCGCGGCATCGACGTTCTCATTTTCTATCGCTGCGT
>JAEUSA010000452.1 GCA_016788945.1 Leptospiraceae bacterium | reverse complement strand
TTCGAGCGGCACTTCTGCGGTTTTTCCATATCCGAAAAAGATGGCGATCATCAGCGGCGTTGCCAGCGGAATTTCACTCTGCACTTTGTAGACACGGTTGAGGTCAGCTCCCTTCTCAGCGAGAAGCCGCACGACTTCGCCGGCATTTTTGGGTTGGTTCGGCGAAGAAACGGAACAGAAGAGCGCGTCACCCTTGTTCAGGTTAGGTTCTGCTCCGCAATCGAGCAAAAGACGCACGGCCTCAACATTGTTGTACCAAGTCGCCCTGGCTAAGATTGAACCGTACGGGCCAACCTGATTGGGATCTTCACCGGATTTGAGAATGGCGCTGAGTTTGGGGATATCGCCCAACATCGCAGCCGTATCGAGTTCGATATTGAATTTGCTGCGTCCCACCGGTTAATAATACCTCTTACGAAATGACATCAACTCATTCTTGCAAATGCTGTCAAAAGTTGCCTCGTGACCATGCCAGATACGGCTTGACGTCTTGTGCACCGCGAAAAAAATGCCGAAATCGGAAACTAAAACGTCCAAATAGTTAATCCCACGCATTATTTATGCCGGAAGATAAGGAGTAACATGAATACAGCAGAAGAATTGCAGTCACAATATAATCAAGACCACCTGAACAAAACGCTTGCGGACTTTGTTCTGCAGCGCCGTGAAAAACCAGATCTTTTCGCCTGGTGCCAGCCATTCTATGAATCAGTCGACTACCAGCTGTCGATCGGCCACCATATGTACCGCCGCGTTATGATGTCGGCAAACGCCAACCGCGTGATTGTCGAAGATCAGAAAACCGGCAAGCCGAAAGAAATGATCATGATGGGTTCGAACTCATACCTCGGGCTCAACAACCACCCGAAAGTCAAAGCTGCCGCAATCGCCGCGGCGGAAAAATATGGCGCGGGCGCAGGTTCACCGCCGCACTTCTCGGGTTACTACGATGTACACCGCGAACTCGAAAAAAATCTCTCTGAGCTGAAAGGCGCAGAAGACACAGTGCTTTATCCTTCGGGATATTCGACCAACGTCGGTGTGCTGTCGTGCTTTCTCGGTCCTAAAGATACCATCATCATCGACAAACTCGCGCACGCATCGATTATCGACGGCGCGCTGCTGTCGGGTGCAAAAATCACGACTTTCCGTCACAACGACATGGATTCACTCGAGCGCGTGCTGATTCAGACCAAAAAAGGTCTCGGTGACCGCATCGTTGTGGTTGAAGGTGTCTACTCTATGGACGGTGACATCGCACCACTCAAGAACATCTACGATCTCGTGAAAAAACACGATGCGAAACTGATGGTTGATGAGGCGCACTCAACAGGTGTACTCGGTAAAACCGGTAAGGGTTCGCCCGAACACTTCGATCTCGAGGGCAAAATCGACATCGTTATGGGCACGTTCTCGAAGTCACTCGGCGGTGTAGGCGGATTTATCTCGGCGAAGAAAGAAGTGGCGCGTTACCTGCGTTTCTTCTCTCGCGCATACTTCTTCGCGGCGTCGCCGACACCAATGCAGGTTGCAGCACAAAACGCGGCACTCGAAGTACTGAAAACAGAACCACAGTGGCATGCACAATTGTGGGAAAACATCAAGTACTTCCACGCAGAACTCAAAAAGCGCCACTTTGATATCGAACGCACACAAACCGCGATCACTCCGATCGTGATCGGTGATACATTCATCATGCGCGAAATCGCGAAATTCATGGATGAAAACGGCGTGTTCGTGAACCCGGTGCCTTATCCTGCGGTTGCCCGCAAGAAAGACCGCCTGCGCCTGTCGCTGTCAGCGCTGCATACGCGCGAAGATCTCGACAAAGTGCTGTCGCTGCTCGACGAAGCTGAAGCGAAATACAAATTCGTTAAGCGCGAAGAGCACACATGATCTGAGTTTGGCGGCAATGCCGCCGGCTTCAGATGCCCAAAGCCCCGTAAGGGGCTTTTTTTTCAGGTGCTTAATCTTGACTCAAGTCCCGCGCGGGTACTCTTAAAATCGTTGAGGTCTGACATGAGGCCCGACAGATCGCGGCGCAGCGCGTCATACGAAATGTGCATTCCCTGGGCAGTTTCGGTAGCAGTACGGGCCTCGTAGCGCACGGTTTCACGCGCCTCATCGAACACGGGAGCCGTCTGCGCGGGTGCCTCGGGTTCAGCAACGGCATAATCATTCGCGCGCATCGCACGCCGTTCGCGCTTTAGTTTGAGCTCCGCCTCAAGCCTGTCGTTTTCGAATGCCAGCCGGTCGAGGTATTCGCCGACGCGGGCCCATTCGTCGTGAGATTGCGGGGTTTCGCTCATGTTTGATTTTCGACGTACCGTCAAAAAAGCTTGATGGCCGGTCTCCCTATCCCGCTCAGAAAAATGCCCCGGCACCTCATTTGGTGGTTAATTGCAATAACCGCCCTTCCCTATGCCTGCCGCCGGAAACAGCATACGGAAAACGAAATCATATTTCGCGATTGGTATATCGTAAAGCCGGTTGCGGCCGTTTCGGCATCGGTAGCCTATGGCAGCATCGAAAATACGGGTCGCACGCCGCACCTGCTGACCGCGGCACAGCTCGACTGCGCGGACAAGACCCTGCTGCATGAAACGCTCGAAACGGCCGGCCGGATAAGCATGGTGCACCGGGAAAGCATACCACTGCCCGGCGGCGAAGAAACGCTATTTGAACCTGCGCACAAGCACCTCATGATCAGTGGCCTGAAGACCGGCATAGATCAGTGCGAAATTGCCTTTACCATCGACGGCAAGCCGATGCGTTTTAAGATACCAGTGAAGGAAAGAGAGAAGTGAAAAACAGGCGATGGGCGCTGCCTCTCGTCTTATTGTTCGTCGCCGCATGCAACAGCAAATTACGGTTTCAGGAATTACCCCTCGGCCTGAAAGCCGATACGGTACTTGTCTCACATGACGGGCAGCGCACGAATCCGAAGCAATTTTTAAAAGAAGTCAATCTGCTTTTCTTCGGCTATACCCGCTGTCCTGATTTCTGCCCCATGACGCTGCATAAAATCCACTCAGCTGTGGCGAACGATAATGAGCTTCAACAGAAACTGGCATTGCTTTTTATCAGTGTCGACCATGCCAACGAAAAACCGGCGGATTTAGCCACATACCTGCGGGTTTTTCCATATGCTCGCGGCTTTACCGGCTCGCGCGAAGAAATCGCAGCTGTCGAAAAAGCGTTTGGTGCCTACTCGAAAACAGAACAGGGAAAACTGTCACACTCGCTGTACCTCTATCTGCTCAACCGCGAGGGCAAGGTGATTTACCTGCTTCGCCACGACGACAACGTCGCCAAGATACGCGAGGCTTTGCGGCAGGCCGCATTGTAGCGATTGTAGCCGCAGATAGTCTATTGACATCGCGATACCCATTTGGATATTGAAGAATGAAATTGAAACTTCTGCCCTTTTTCGTACTCGTCACGGGACTTCACGCTGACGGAGTGCATAAAATCCCCAAGAGTGGCGTAGAACAACGCCGCGTTGAAAACGGCCTACTAACCGGATTCACGATCAACGTCGTAAAACGGGAATATTATGAAAAAGTGTTCTATCCGAAGGCACGCGTATTGGCGAAATATCCCGGCGCTTCGATTCCCGTAATCGGTGGCTTGAAGGATGCATTGTTTCGCACAAATAAGTATTGGTATTTGGGAACCATCACGAAGGTTGATTTCAGCAAAAAATGCAATCTGTTTGTTATATACGACGACGGTGATCAGAGCTGGGTTCCCTGCGCGTGGGCTTTTCCTTATACACCCTTTTCCGGAATGTCAAAAGCCGAGCGTGATTCATTTCTTGCCAAACCCGTGCTGGCGCGGTTCTATGATAGCGGTCGAAATCTGAAGTATTGGTATCTCGGGACGGTAACACGAATCGATCCGAACGGATATTTTGTCGTTTATCAAGATAAAGACACGAAAGTACATACAGATATGAGTACCCTGTCACAGGCAAATTTTATTGTCGAGTAAACTGTTGAAAAGGAAAAACGACTCCGCGTTTTGATGCCCACTTATTCCGAAGAGATCTTGAGGCTCGCCGAACGCAATGTCGTACCGCTGGTTGAGGGTGCGCCGTTTACCGAGCGCGCCAATGAATTATGCGGCGACCGTATTTGTGTATCACCGGAAATCGCCGATGGCATAATCAACACCCTGCACTGGAAAGTTGATGGCTGCGCTATTCTCAAGGCAAGTGCCGCTTATCTTGCCCGTTCCGTGGGCGGCAAGACACCGATCGAAGCTCTCAACCTGATTTCGGCGTTTCGGACTTCTTTTGACGATGAACAATCGGAATTTCGCTTGGGACCACTCAGCGCCGTCTACAGGTTACCCGCGCGTTACAAGTGCGCGCTGCTACCCTGGCAGGCTTGCGAAGATTTTCTGCGCCAGCACGGCTGATATCGCGGCGGTAACACCCGCTTCTTTACGGATTTTTTCCGCCAGATCTGCCTCTTGCATTTCGGCGAGGTCAATTCGTCTCAACAGCAGCAAGAGCACCGCACGTTTCTTTTCGCCAATACCCGGCACGTCATCGAACAGCGATTTCAGATTACGTTTCATGCGCAAATTGCGGTGGTAAGCAACGGCAAACCGGTGCGCTTCATCGCGTGCGCGACGGATAATCTGCATGCCGGGACTATCTTTGTCAAAGCGCAATATGCGCCCGTCTTCGGTGTAGATCTCTTCGAGTTTTTTGGCCAAGCCGATCATCGGCACGCTGACACCGGTTTCGCTGCGCGCCCGCATCGCGGCATTCAGCTGCGTGCTGCCGCCGTCGATGACGATCAGGTCGGGGGTATTAACTTCACCGCTCTTGACGCGCGCCAGCCGCCGTGATATGGCCTCATGCATCATCGCCGGGTCGTTGGCGCCCTCGATGCTCTTGATACGGTATTTGCGGTAACCCGATTTGTAAGGCATACCATCGCGCAGCATCACCCCGCTCGCTACAGGTTCAGAACCCTGTATGTTCGAAATATCATAGCATTCGATCGTTTGCGGCGGCGCCTTAAGGCCGATAAACTTCTGCAGCTGTCGCAGCCCGACACGCTGGTTACGTAGATTTTCTGATAGTAACCGCTCGCGCATCACCAGCCGGGCATTGTTAACCGCCATCTGCATCAGCGCCGGAGGATTGATTTCTGCATGAGAATCTCTGATCGCTTCGACGAATTTACCGAGTTCGAGAACAGACGGCTCGCTGCCATCGCGGTTTTTCAGTGCAGCACACCAGGCCGACAAATCGATACCGTTGGGTAGTACAATATACGGCGGAATATCGAGCATGCCGGTGTAATAATCGCGAAAAAAAGTCTCTGCAAATTCGCCATCGCTCAAGGCCTCGCGCGCGAGATCAGTCTCTGTGAGCGAAAAATTTTCTTTGGCGATCAGCTTTGCGTCACGGAATTTGAGCAGGCAAATTTGCGCCAGCCGCACGGGAGCACCTGAATCAACCGTCCCCGTTGCACCGGTCTGGTAACCGATATCTTCGTCTCGCAACGATAGATCCAGCTTCAACTGTTTTAAGTCTGCCGAATAGACGCCGACAATGTCAAAATCGAGTTTTACATCGCGCATCTCGACCTGCGGGCGAATGCTGCGCTCATTAAAAAAGTTCAGAATGTCGCGCAGTTTGGCAGCCTCTTCGAACTTCATTTCAGCACTGAGTTTCTGCATCTTTTTTTCGACATGCTGGCGCACCTCGTCGTCCGAGCCTGAAATAAAATCGACTACCTGCTGCACGATTTTCGCATACTCTTCGCGGTTGATTTTCTCGGCGCATGGTGCAAGGCATTTTTTCAAATGATAGTTCAGGCAAGGTTTTGCGGGCTTGGACAGAGGTAATTTGAGGGGCCTGCGCCTAAGCGGAAACAGATCGAGCGCCAGTTGTATCTTCTCGCGCGCCACCTGCGCGCGGGAAAACGGCCCAAAGTACAGATTGCCGGGCAATCGCCGGCGGGTGAGATAGATGCGCGGAAAAGGTTCGCTGAGCGAAATGCAAATATAGGGATACTGTTTATCGTCTTTGAGCCTGACGTTGTAGACCGGCCGGTGCTTCTTAATGAGATTGTTTTCGAGCAGCAGCGCCTCGGTCTCGTTATCGGTGGCAATCCACTCAATGTGGTGTGCCCGCCGCATGAGGAATGTCGTTTTCAGATCGTCGGAATTCAGGTACTGACGCAATCGCGCCCGCAGATTGCGGGCCTTGCCGACATAGAGCGGCGTGTGCTCACCCGCTTGCTCAAACCATTGGTATACGCCACAGCTGTCGGGGGCATGTGCAATACGCTCAGCGAGAGTGAGTTCTGCCGCTGCCATTTACCTCACCGGCCGCGAAATACAGAGGTCGCGTAAACAGGGAAATTATGAAGCCGCGCGAACTGATTCAGCACGTAATTTTTCGCTCG
>JAEUSA010000398.1 GCA_016788945.1 Leptospiraceae bacterium | reverse complement strand
AGATCATGCCGTTCTTGAGAGAATTGGCCGCAGCTTGGGCGTCAATACCGAAGTAGTCAGCGGCCTGCCGCACGAGCATTAGCGTAAAACAGTCATAGATCCACGCATAGTCGATATCGTGCGCCGAAAGTTCGGTCTGCGCGAATGCGCGCTTTGCGGCAAGTGCTGCCGGCGATGAAAAATCAGGTCGGCGGCAAATATATTTATGCGCCGAATTCGTACCGACCGCATTGATGTAGAGCTTAACCTGCGCTGCGCGGACAATGCCAGGTTGTTCGAGCTTTGCAAGCAGTCGGTCATTGGCGACCAAAAAAGCAATGCCGTGGTCTGTCGCCACGGCCACCATCGCAGTGGCATAAATTCCCGCGAGCGTTTTCGTCAGTTCGCCTGCTTTCAGGTTTTTGCCGTAGGTCGCCGCCCGAGTATTTTGTTGTGCCTGGGTTCGGTAATGTTCGGTGATTGCTTGTGCGTCATCAGCGCCGATGCCTGTTTCAGTCATCAGCCGGTCGGCAAGCAGCGCATAGAGCGCGATCAGATTGGCTTCGCTGTGCTTTTCGGTCACGGGGTCGAGTAGGGTGTCGCTGACTTCGCGATAATATGCGATGCTGGCGGGCCCACCGCGCGGCACTTCTGACCCCGCAATGAGAACAAGCCTTTCTTCGTGAGCACAGAGTTTGCGCGCCAGTTCGAGGGCTGCGGGTACACTTGCGCCGCCTAAATCGACAGTATGCAGTTCAATGCCGGTCAATGCAAGCAATGCAGCGCGCTTTGCTCCGTCCATCAGATGGTGCGGTTCATAGATCGAAGCACCGAAGCTGATGAAATCTGTGACGTGCGGAATCAGAGCGGACCAAATGCAGCCGGCATTCGCCGCGCAGCGTTCGACAGCGATCTGCTGGTAGTGCCGTAATTTGTCATCGAGCGAGAGCTTCTTGTATGCCCCTCGCTCATCGGGCAGAATGGCCTCGACGTCAGCCTGTATTGCATCGGCTCCGGCGAAAAGGACTGCCGGCATCAGCGCTTAAACTCCAGAATCGCTCGCGATAGCAGGCGTTGCAGCTCACCATACCAAACGGGGCAATAATCGCATTGCTTAAACTGCGGGTTCAGTCGTTCGGTGTCGTGTGGAAATATGTACACTGTGGTGTTTTCTTTACCGGCGAGGTAGGCGAGCAGAAAGAATTCTTCGATGTTGCGGTTGCCGATCACGACGCAGCCATAACTGATGGCACCGCCGTGCACATTGATGCCGGTAGACATGAACTGCGGATCCCGACCGTCGAGTTCGAGCATCGCGCGGTCAAATTCATTCGGGTGATCGAGGTGCAGCGCGAGATGGTATTCTTTGCTGAGCCCCATCGAATCGACGCCATAAACGCCTTCGGGAATCTGCAGGTCACCGTAATAAATTTTAGGTCCCTGTTTGCCGCTCGAGGCGGTGAAGGCATAGTCTTTCACATGCTTCCAGCGCCCCTGAGAATCTGGTAGCCACAATTCGGCCCGGCGTTCGGCTTTGAATACCGCAAGGCGAACAGCCTTCGGCGGATAAGTTACTCCTGCTTGTTGCATCGGCTTTTTTAAGCGCGCGTAGATCGTACGCTGGTTTGTTTTAACAAATTGCGCGGGCTGCGCAAAAAGGGGATAGCAGAGAAGCAGTGCTGCCGCTGCGCGTATCAAGAGTTTGGCTGTGCAGGTGAAGATTCGCCTGCCGGATTCCCTTTTTCTCCGCCACGCCCGCGACGACCACGGCGGCCGCGTCCCCCACGGCGACGGCGGCGTTTGCCCTGTCCGTCCGTGTCACTCGCGTGCGTTTTCTCATGCCCGTGGTTATGTGCGTGCGGTGCTGCCGGGGCATGGTGGTGCACAGGCTTCTCGGTAATCGGGGTATAGTCTTTTTCGTCGACATCGACGCGCTCGGTCGAATTTTTTCTGATCGATTCGGGCAATTTTTGCCGCAAGCCGATCTCCCAGAATAAAGCCTTTTGCAGTGCGTCTTCATCGCCCTCTGAGCGCGCGATGATTTTGTACACGATGAAGGCTTCTTGGAAAATACGGCGCAGCTGAAATTCTTTCACCCAGCCTTTGCGCTCGCTGACATTGCGACGGAAATTATTCTGTACGGCAAAAATCTGCAGCAGAGTTTCATATTCGCGTTTCGTCAGCCCGACAGATTTCTGTAATGCCTGCAATGGATCGCGCAACTTGCGTTCCAGCGTCTTTTCATGATCGCGCTGATTTTTGAGCACGACCGGCAGCAAAGAACCGGCGACGAGCAGCGCATAATAGATATTGAGGTTGATATCCTCATGTTCCTGAATCATGCGGTCGGCGATGGTCAGCCGGCGCCCGAGGCCCGTTTCGAGAAAGTCATCAACCGGCAGACCGGCGGGTATACCCTCGCCGCGTGCGACAGCCGGCATCAGCGTTTCAAGCAGTCCGGTGGTGTTCAGCGCGCCGAAGACCCGCGCCGCATGCCCGCTGCGGAAAATTTTGTTGTATTCTTCGTGCAGCCGCGACGGCGACGCTTTGAGCAGCAGACCCTGGTATTTCTGAATGGCCTTGAATGTCGAAGGGTCAAGATCAAGCCCCAAGAGTGCGGCAAATTTTACCGCGCGGTACATCCGCACAGGATCTTCAGGAAAAGAAATATCGGGATTACCTATCACGCGCACAATACGGTGACCGATATCTTCGAAGCCGCCGGTATAATCGACGATCGTTTCGTTCTTGATATCGAAGATCAGTGCGTTGATGGTAAAGTCACGGCGCGCAGCGTCTTCTTTGAAGGTTCCGAACTGATTGTCGCGCTTGAGATAAAGGTCGTCAGAACTTTTTGCTTCGGCGCGGTTAGAGGGCAGCGAACGCGCAGTCGATACTTCGATGACTTTGTTGCCGCGAAACACAACGTGAACAAGGCGAAACCGGCGGCCGATAATGCGACTGTTGGCGAACATACGGCGCAGCTCTTGCGGGTGCGCGTCGGTTACAACGTCGTAGTCTTTCGGTTTGCGGCCGAGCAACAGATCGCGTACAGAGCCACCGACGATATATGCACGACAGCCCATCTGTTGAATGCGTTGCACGACCTTGACTGCGTCAGGGTCGAGCTGGCTTACGCGAATGCTGTGTTGGTCACGCGTATATTGTTTAGGTTGTGGGTAGCGCAGAATCTGATCTGCGGTGAGGGTTTTTTTAAGCCCGAAAAGCTTCAGAATTTTCTGAATCATGAAACACGTATGTCCTTCTCTGTCGAGTATTCCGCCGCGCAGGCGAAAACAGTATTGGGCGCGGGGATGAAAAAGTCAAAATCAGGGGCCTCTCTATGTTGCGGGAGGCGTATGCCAGATCGCGCTGCCTGATGGCTGGCGGGACCTTTTCGACCGGCTCTAAGGCATGTTTCTATAGTGAGACAGGGTCTCAACCGTTATTAACCCCCGACGGGTAGCGCGTGCTTCAGGCCGGGTTAGGTAAACTTAGTCTCGTCGCGGCAGCGCGGGGACTTATTCAGCGAGGGTAAAGTGCTTGATATCCCTCAGCGATCCCTCTTTTTTCTCTTTGAAAACGGCTTTGACGCGGGCGCCGATCCATAAGCGGGATTCATCCTCAGGAACTTCCAGAAAATGCTGAAAATTGGAATCCGCCCCGTCGAGTTTAAAAAAGCCATAACCGTATGGAACGGGCTTCTTTTCACCGGTTTCGGGGTCGAGAAACTGAAAGCGCAGAATGGTAAAGCTGACGATTTTGCCTTCGCTGGCTACCGGCACGAGTTCTTGCATCGGGGTGAAGCACGGTCCGCAGACTTGCCGCACCGGAATATAGACCTTGCCGCATTTCGGGCATTTGATGCCGACGATGCGGTTGTGGTCGCGTATTTCCGTGAGGAATTTGCTGCCATAGGTACCAACCGCATAGTTGTAAGGCTGTGAAGCCTCACCCGAATGCAGCGTAAACAGGCCCTGTTTGTTTTCTTCGATCATGGTTTTTGTGCTCCAAAAAGAAGTAGGTCGGTCCAGAAGCAGCCGCCAAAACCGGTGGCTAAAGCAACTTTGGCATCTTTTACCTGCCGTGCTTCGGCGCGTCCCTGAATCTGTAAGGTTGCTTCGGCTACTCGAATCAGTGCGGTTGCGCCAATCGGGTTGCCGCAGATGGGCCCACCCGAGGGGTTAATCGGCAATTCGCCTTCCATATCTGTGACGCCGTCCCAAACGAGCTTCGGGCCTTCGCCGGGTTTGCACAGGCCTAACGATTCGATCCAGCTTAAACCGGCATAGGAGTAAGGCAGGTACATTTCGATGACGTCAAGCTGCTTGAGCGGATCGGTGATGCCCGTTTTCGAGAATAGTTCTTTCGACGCGCTTTCCATCGACTTGAGGCCGTCGAGGCTCACGTCGGTGGTCATCGCCGCGTTGTGGCGAACCGAGGTGCCGAGCACCCAGGCGGGTTTGTCGCAGATTTTTTCTGCAACATGCTCGTCGGCGAAAATCACCGCACACGCACCGTCGGTGCGCGGGCACATGTCGAGCCAGTGCAGCGGGTCGGCAATCAATGGCGATGCCATCACCTGCTTAATGCTGGTCTCCTTTTGTACGTGAGCGAAAGGATTGTTGGCGCCATGCTTGCGGTCGCGCACCACGACGCGCGCTGCGTCTTCTTTTTTGTGGTTGTAGCGTGCAAGGTATGCTTGTGCCTCGACGGCGAGGCCACCGATGGCACCGGCAAATACGAGGCGATCCCAGATGGGATCAAATGCCGTCGTGATGGCGGCGGTGGTATCTGATTCGGTATTCTTTTCCCAGCCGATTACCAGCAGTTTGGAAAACATGCCCGAAGCCACCATGTGGTAGCCGGCAATCGCCAATGTTGTTCCCGTCGTGCCGCCGGTTGTGAGTTTAATCACCGGTTTCATCGTGCCGCCGGTGCCAGGTACTGACCATGAATCGACATAGTTGATGCCTTCAAAATGGTCCATGTTACCGATCACAATGCCGTCGATGTCATCGATCGTCAGCTCTGCCGCCTTGAGCGCGCGTGTCACCGCTTCGGTGATCATTTCTTGGCCGTTAACATCAGAGCGGCCCCCGGTATGGTATGTCTGGCCTGAGCCGATGACTGCAACCCTGCGTGCCATTAGATATTCCTCCCGAGAACCCAAACGCAGTGCGCCTGTGCGCACGGCCCGTTGATTCCGTGCGCGAGCGCGGTGTCGATTTTTTTATCCACCTGATGCGCACCGGCATCGCCGCGAATCTGCAATGCCGCCTCGATCATGCGGATTAACCCCGCGGTGATGACGGTATGCGCTGAAAGAACTCCCCCCGACGCATTGACGGGCAGGCTGCCGTTCATCTGCGTGGCGCCGCTCTTGAGAAACTCGGCGCCCTTGCCGTAGTCGCAAAAACCGAGACCCTCGTACCACATGAGCTCCATGTAAGTGAACGCGTCATATAATTCGGCGAGGTGAATGTCTTTAGCCGGATTTTTAACGCCCGCCATTTCATACGCCGTTTTGGCAGCCGCGACGAGCGCGGGTGAGCGAGCGAGGTCGCGCAGTCCGAGATCATAGGCGTCAGAATAAAACGCCGCCCCTTTCAGGTAGACGGGCTTTGCCTTACCGCCTTTGAGGCGCGAAAGAAAGTCTTCTCCCGAAATGATCATCGCGGCCGCACCGTCGGAAATCGGCGAGACATCGTAGAGCTTAAGCGGGCTTGCCAGCTTGCGCGATTTCATGACATCCTCGACGGTGATCTTCTTCGCCACCTGTGACATCGGGTTTTTGAGCGCATTGCCGTGGTTCTTCACAGAAACGAGCGCCAGATCTTCTTCGCTTACCGAGAATTCATCCATATAGGCGCGCGCCTGCAGCGCCGCAGAGGTAATATTGTCAATGCCAAGCGGGCGGGTAAAAACCGGCTCGAACATGCCATTGGTGATCAGGTTAGTATCGCTCTCTGAGCCTTTGCTGTGCGTCACGACCAGAGTATTCTTATATGAACCGGAGAGAATGCGCGTCATGGCGTAATAGGCGCCGAATGTACCGTCGCCTTCTACCGTGGAAATGTTCTTTTCATACGCGCCACAGGCATCTTGTACCGCCATCGACGAAATGGTGCGGCCGTCCCAAAAGTCGTTGGAAACGGTCACGATGTTATCGATATCTTTAATGTCGAGGCCCGCATCGGCGAGTGCGGCCGTCGTCGCTTCGTACACCATCTCGGCAAAGTTCTGGTGCTTTTTGTTGCGTTCTTGTTTTGTTTGGCCAACACCAATAATTGCTGTTTTTTCCACAATGTTTCCTTAGTTTATGCGTTTTCGCCGGTGGGGCGAAAGTAACGGATATCGAAGATATGCCCTTCGCGGTTATCGCGGAAGACTGCTTCGACGCGCATCCCGATCTTGACATTTTTGAAATCCACCTCACCTAAAAAGTGCGGCAACGCCTGCGTTGCGCCATCAAGGCGAATGAGCGCGTAAATGCATGGCTGATTGCCTGCGCCACCCGCGTCGTGTCCCAAGCGCGCTGCCTCCGCGCTGCCGGGCATATCTTTTGCCAATGCCGCCGTGTCATAATGGCGTTCGGTATACGTTTGCACGGTACCCTTGCCGGTAAGTTCAAGCCATTCGGTGATCGGCTCGAGTGTATAGGGGGAGTTCAGCTTGGGCGGGCAGAACACCTGACCCGTCTTGGGACATTTGTTCGCGAGAATTTTCTTTTCGTCGCGCAGCGCGCGCAGAAAACGCGAACCCGTTTCCCCCACCGACCACGAGTACGGCACCTTAATTTTGCTGTGGTGGACTAAAAGTTCCACACTGTCGCGCCAATCGCTCATGGCGGGTACATCAGAGAAAAGCGGACAGTTTGCAAAATAAAAAGAAGGTTTATCGCAGGGCGGCGATATTCAGAGGGGCATATGTTGAGAGCATTCGTTAAAGAACTTATCGTCTTATCTGCGGTATGCCTGTTGGTAACGGGCGAAGCCGGTGCGCAGCTGCGCAAGAAAAAGCCCGCGCAACCCAAATTGCTGACTCCGCCCCCGCAGACAGCAACTGTTGTTGCACCCGCAGCTTCAGCGGCGCCACCCGCTGCGGAAAAACCGCCCGAAGCCAAATGGTATGAGAGCGTGAAAATCACCGGCATGGTGCGTCTGCGCCCCGAAATAAAAGAGAACTTCAATTTTGACGCCGACCAACGCTATAACTTTGTCGGACAAAAGGTGTGGCTGAGCGCTGAAAAAGAATTCAGTGATAAAAGCAAACTGGTAATTACTCTACAAGACGCCCGCGTGTGGGGTGGCCAAAGCCCGACAATCACCGACACGTCGACCGAGCAGCAGGCGACTGATATCCGCGAAGCCTATGTGCAGCTGAAAAATTTCCTGTGGACCCCGTTCGAACTCAAACTCGGCCGCCAAAAACTCGAATTCGGTGAGCAGATGCTGATCGGTTCACTCGACTGGGCAAACGTCGGCCGTTCATTCGACGGTTTCAAGCTGACGCTCGATTCGGGAATCAACAATCTGCAGGTGTTTTCGACAGTCATTCAGGAATCCAACTCGAATGATCTGAATAACCCCGTAAGCGGCACCAACAAACACACGCAGGGCATGTACCTCAGTGGATTCTACAATCAGCTGAAGCTGCACCGCGGTTTTATGATCGATCTGTTCGGTTTTGCGCGCAATCAAGATATGGACGGCCATTCAAACCAGCTCTATACCGGCGGCATGCGGCTCAGCAACCGCACCGAAGCGGGCAATAAATCGCCCGGTGATATGTGGTTCGACTACTCGCTTGAAGGTGCCTATCAGGGCGGTCAGCGGCAGGGAAAAGAAATACAGGCATACGGTGCCGTCGGTTTTATAGGCGTAAAATTCAATCTCGGGGTAAAAATGCGCATCGGCGGGCAGGGTGCTTATGCGAGCGGTGATACGGATGCCAACGATGGCAAGTATGAAACTTTTGATCCGCTTTATCCGACGCCGCACTACCAGTTCGGTTTTGCCGATATGACCAGCTGGCGCAACCTGACGGGGGGAGGCGCCGACTATACCATCTGGTTCACCCCTGATCTGAGCCTCAAACTCGATTATTGGTATGCGATGCGCACCACCGGTTCTGACAGTTGGTATGCGATTGGTGGCAGCGCCAATGCCTCAACGGCTCTTGGCGGCGAACGCGAGCTTTACCAAGAGGCCGATGTGATGGTGAACTATAAACCACGCGATTACCTCATGTTTCAGGCGGGGTATGCCTATGCGATGCGGGGCAAAGCGATGAACCTTGCGAACAAGAGCGGCGATTACCAGTTCGGCTATTTGATGTCGACTTTTGTATTCTGATATGCTGGCCGTATTCGATTTTTTAGTCTGTGCCACCGCAATTTTTGCCGCCACACGGCCGCACCGTGTGAGCGCAACTACGCTCATCGCACAGGTTGGCCTTTTGTCGGTAGCTTTTGCCGCGCTTGTCGGCACCGTGCGCTATGCCGGTTACAGTGAGCTAACGGCGGCGCACCAGTTCGCTTCGAAAATTGCCGCAGTGGTCGGTGTACCTTTTGCTGCA
>JAEUSA010000102.1 GCA_016788945.1 Leptospiraceae bacterium | reverse complement strand
GCTCTACTGAAGTGTTGGATTAACCCGAAACGCCAGTTCTATTCGAAAGACAGTGCCCGGGGCAAACTGGGGATCTACTCCATACCAATTCTCAACCCTGCCGGAGTGGCGCGGGAGACGCGGGCCAATGCACGCGGCGTGGATCTCAACAGAAACTCGGGCGTCAGGGCTGAAAACGCATTACCGTTTTTTGGCGGGCATGGCATTTCAGCCGCTTTGCCTTACTTTCAAGGCAAAGCTTTGCAGCGTGAATCACGTGCCCTATTCCGGTTTCTAAGAGAATTTGCACTCCGCCGCCGCAAGCAAGTTCAACTTGCACTGGATATCCATTCTGGTTATGGAACCCAGAACTTTCTCTGGTGGCCATACTCGTACAGCAAACGCACAGTCTTTCAAAACAGTGCGTTCCAAGCCGTCGCAGACAGATTGCGCCAACGGCACCCATTGTACCGCATTGAGCCGATGTCGCTGAGTTACCAGACTCACGGTGATCTATGGGATAAGGCTTTGTTGGACTTTGAGCACAGGGTTAAGGAAGGTCAATATAAGAAATCGCTTTTTTTACCGTTTACGCTTGAAATCGGCACTTGGCATGAAATAAAAAAGAACCCCCGCCGACTACTCAGTCGTGAGAAGATTTTTGATCCCCCTGCAGAAAGCCGCAAGGCATACCTCAGGGAACACCGCGCCATGCTGTGGGATTTTCTGCATTCTTATGTCGACCGTAGCCACCGCAGACTGCTGCGCGGCCGAATCCCCGAATCGGATTGACACGGGCTTCGTTTCGCTGACTTCGTCATTATTTCGTTATTTCCCGAACTGTATAATTATGAAAGCGCTCAAACAAATACTCTACTCACGTGAGTTTCAAACACTGCACGAACTGGCAAAGACCCATAAGCAGAAGCCCCTGGGCAACCTGATTGAGGGCATCCGCGACGAACTGGATTTGAAGATTATTCTAAGCCTGCGCGAACGTGAACGAATACCGGCCCAAGGTAGACTTTTGATCGTAGCGAACCATCCGCTCGCCTTTCTCGATCAGGTGGCCCTCTATACGGTAATAGCGGATATACGCAAAGACATCATCGTCGTCGCAGATAATTTGCACGCGGCGAGCCCTGATTCGCCCGACTTGATATTGCATCGCAACAAAGAGAATGCCCTCCGTACCATGCGCTCAATCTACCGGGCACTCTCGGCTGAAAAGGCTGTGATTCTTTTTCCGGCAGTCTCGCGGCATTGGGGCTTGCGGCAGATAAAGGACGGTCAATGGCATAAGTCGGTGGCCAAAATCGTCACCAATTGGCAGACACCTGTACTTCCTGCATGGATTTCTGCACGCAACCGACCCACGCATTACCTGTGGACATGGCTCACGGGCCTGTACTCCGATATGTCGCTCGACAGTGAAATTGTCAGTCAGAAGCATCGCCAAATCAGCCTGAGTATTTCGCACCCAGTCATGCCGGACGCGATGCGCGGGATCAAAGCCGCTATTGCCACCAAATTATTGCGAGAGCATGTGCAGTTGATCGGGCGCGGACGGCAGGGTACGTTTAAAACGACGCGCAATATCATTCATCCCACTGATAAGAAAGCCATTAGCAGCGACATCGCCAAGGCTGAACTACTCGGCGAAACCGATGACAAAATCAGAATATTATTGGCTGACTACGCTGGAGCACCGGCACTGATGCGTGAAATCGGGCGCTTACGCGAACTGACCTTCAGAAAAGTGGGCGAAGGCACCGGCAAAAAAATAGACCTTGATGAATTCGATCAGTGGTACAAACATATTGTTCTGTGGGACCCGGCAGAATTTGAGGTCGTGGGTGCGTACCGCCTTGCGGCGGGTGATACCGTATACGATCAACACGGCGCGGAGGGCTTCTATACCGCCACATTATTCCGCTATTCTGAAGAATTTGAAAAATATCTACCGCACGCGCTCGAGCTCGGCCGCAGCTTTGTGCAGCCTGCGTACTGGAACAGTCAGGCGCTCGATTATCTGTGGCATGGCATTGGTGCATTCATCGCCAAAAACCCGCAGTACAAGTATCTCTTCGGCCCCGTATCGGTGAGTGCGTCGTACTCGCCGGAAGCACGCGAGCTGTTAGTCTACTTCTATCGCAAATGGTTCAGCACCGTAGACTCACTCGTACGCGCCAAGCACCGGTTCAGCTTCAGCAAGGGTAGTGAACAGAAACTGAGCAGTCTTTTAAGCGCAACAGATTACAAACAGGCATTTAAGGAACTCAAACAGAACCTCAAACACTATGGTTATGCTGTACCCACGCTCTACAAGCAGTACACCGAACTGTGCGACGAAGGCGGTGTCCGCTTCTTCGACTTCAGCATCGATAAGGATTTTGCCAACAGCCTCGACGGTTTCATCTTTCTCGATATCGATAAAATACGCGAGGCTAAACTCGAACGCTACATCTATAGTAAAATCGCTAAACAAGCGTGGTCAGACGCCCGTCGGCAATATGCCAACGCGTGACCGTTGTCTTAAGGCCGTGGGCGACGGCGCCAATGCGCTCATTGGCCGCAATCACGACGGCTGCTTCGCTGGCAAGACCCGTTAAGTGCTCGAGTGCTGCCTTAAAGTTGGTCTCGCTGAGGGCAACAAAACCTTCATCGATCAGGTAAACCGGCGCGGGCAGCAGAAAGGCGCGCGTCATCAGCACCCGGGTCTTCTCTCCTTCTGAAAGTTCGGCAAAGCGCCGGCTGAGAAAATTCGCGACCGAAAAATCCTCTGCTACGCGCAACGCCTCCGCACCCAACTGCTCGGGATATTCATAGAGCGAGCCCGATAGCCGCGTCGCCAGTACATTGAGTACACTCATGTAAGAGGGAAAATAGGTAAACTGTGAAGCGGCGACTATCTGCACCCGGTTCCAGAGTTCGGCCTTATGCGAGTGCGCGAGGGGGCCAACAAACTCGAGGCTGCCCGAACCAAATTCGGGATAAAAATCGCCGTGCATAATGCGCAGTAACGTGGATTTTCCCGAACCATTTTCCCCCGTCAATACAATGCGCGCACCGGTGCTGAGGGTAAAAGATAGATCTGTGAAGATGCGATTAAAATCATGATAGAAATTAGCGCCGCGACAACGGATGAGAGTTTCTCCGCTGCTTCGCTGCAATGCCGCGCCATCGGCACTCTTCTGGAAAGAGAAGGATATCCCACTCTTACGCCGTTCGTGCACGCGCCCAGCGGCGATGTGCAGCACGCCCGTGAATTGCAGACGCGCGACGCGTTCGTCATCATGCCCGGTCATGATGAGAGCCGACTGCTGAGAAATTGTTTTGAGCGCATCGATCACGCGTTCGAGAACCTGCGGAGAAAGACTCGTGAACGGTTCATCAAACACGTACAAACGGCGTGCAAAGGACATCGCCCGCAGCATGAGCGCCAGCCGCATTTCGCCGAAGGACAATGTGCGCAGTTTTCGATCGCTGAGGTGGTCTGTATTCCAAGCCGACAGCAGGTGCTGCACGCGGTCTCTGTCTTCGTCCCGGATCTCGCGATAGAGAAAATCAGCGCCGTCGCTGTGCGCTATCAGAAATTCTCGGAGTGTGCTGCCGGCATGAATATTCTGCGCACGGTGCTGTTCTTCACGGCTGACATAGGCAATATACTTGCGGCTCGAGCGAAAGTCTTCTCCCTGCAGATGATCCCACGCATAGTCGCGGCGACCCTCGCTGCCAAAAGGGTGCAGGCGAGCAGCGAGCAGCGCCAAAAGAGTGCTTTTACCCGCGCCGTTTTCTCCGGAGACGAAAATGCGGTCACCGGCGCAAAGCGTCAAATCGATGCCCGACAGTACTGGCCTTCCCGATCGGTAGGCACTGGCATTGCGCAGCGAAACAATCACGCTGCTACGCGCCGAAAAAACCAGGCAAAACCGCCGATCAGCCGAATCACATCGGGTATCCGCCGCAGCGACACCCTGCTATCGCCGTGCCCCACGAATGGCGAGACAACCAGCCGGCAATTGGGCAGGTGCTTTGCTAATTCGACCGATTCGCTGGGTGGTATCACATTATCCGTCGCGCCGTGCAACAACAACACCGGACATGATATATTTTGAGCGACGGAGAGCACATCGTACGCGTTGATTTCCCGTTCCATATGCTTGGTGAGTTCTGCAAATACCTGCGCCCGGTAGGCTGCATCGAGGCTCAGCGCTTCGGCGATTTTGCGCAATGCGGGTTTTAATTTGCGCATCGACGCAAATGCATGGTTGGTCTTCTGGAAACCCGGCAAGTCGGGGTTTTCCGATGCACTTGCATTCCAGTTATCGTGCGCCAGCTCGAGAAAAACACGCGAAAGCGCGGCATATTTCTTCACCAGCGGCAGATAATTGGCGAGCACGATATTGCGCGCATAAGTATCCGCCGCATCAGAGAGAAACAGGTACTCCATGCTGTTACGAATGCCTGCGAGCGAACCGATCGCACACACCACCGCAATGCTGCGCGCCAGCGTGGGCAGCGCTGCAACGCGCAGGCAAATCGCCCCGGAAAAAGACGGCGCAAAAAGTGCAACTCGACCCGCGGGGGCAAGCGAAGTATCGGCGAGGACGGCTGATACCAGCGCGGCAAAATCATCAATCGCCGCCGCGGTGATGCGCAGATTGCGTATTTCGGGCAGCTCGGGGCAGATAACGCAGAACCCGGCATGCGCAAGCGCGCGTGCAGCCTTTACCTGCCGCGGATCGGCAATACCCAGAGGCGACATACCGTGCAGGAAAATGACCGGTACCGCAGCGCAGTTTGTCGGGCGGTAAATTTCTGTATGGAGAGCCTTTTTGCCGGCATTCATTGTCGTCAGCCGGCGGGAAATCGCCTGTACCGCAGCGGGTTTAAGCCCCGCCTGTTGCGCGCCGATAAACCTCAGCGCGCGTGAATAAGATGTCAAGCCGCGGTTGGCAGCGCGCGCGTTTCATTACGGCGCACCAGAACGAAATGCAGGCTAAACAGTACAGCCGTGAACACAAGGTCGCCCGCAAGTGAGTTCTTAAAGAAAGGCAGTGCCATAGTATAGCAGCTCACAAGGCCTGCCGCTGTACGCGGATACAGGTCTTGCATGAGAAATACACCGAGATTGGTGACAATAAAAAACAACACACTGCCCGCCAGCGCCATGCCGAGAACCATCACCGGAGAGCGGCGGTTGCGCAAGGTGAAACCGAGCACGCCGGCAAGAACCATGGCAAGGTAGACAAAGGGAAGCGTCGAATGTGCGCCGAGAAACAAATCAGAGAGTGCCATCGCCGCGAGCGCAACGGCAATACCCAAGTAGCGGTTAAAGAACACCGCAGAACCGAATAGGGCTACACTCATCACCGGGCTGAAATTCATCGGGTGCGGTAAGAAACGTGTGGCAGCTACGGCTGCTATCAACCCGATTGAAATCACTATTTCGCGCATCTTCATGCCGCAGAATCAGGCATTTGATTTGATGCGTCAAGGGGATTTGTGTTGACGCTAGGTTGGTATAGCGTTAACCCAACCGGCTTCCGGCGAATTCTTCCAAGGGGGGTTCGCCGGATAACAACGGCTTTTCAGTGAAAGCGCGTTGGTTTTTCACAGGAGGAAAAATGAAAAAAATCTTACTCGTCGGCGTTGCGCTGTTCGTCGCCGGTTCTCTCTCTGCTAAAAAATACCCGCATGAAGAATCGGGTGTGGTCGTCGATATTCCCGGCAGCTGGAATGTTTCGGGCGATGCGAATTCGCTGCACGCCGAAACCAAGGATGGCGAAGCGGGTATGTACTTTATCGTCATGCCGGCAGAAAGTATGGAAGCAGCCCTGAATGCGCTGGATGCAGAACTCGCCAAAACTGTGCAGAACCTGACGCACGGCGAAGCACAACAGACAAAAGTCAATGGTATGCCTGCGGTTTCTGTCGACGGCAAAGGCCAAGTCGGCGGTCAGCCAGTTGAAGTCGGTGTGCTCGTCATCCAGACTCCGGCAAACAAAGTGTTACTCGTGTTCGGCATCGTTTCTGAAACCGGCGCCAAAAAACACCAAAAACACCTGACCCGCATTCTACGCGGCATCAAAAAACTCTAACCTATCGTCATACTGTAGTGCCTGCCAGAATCGTCGGCCCTTAAAGGGTAGTCGACGATTCTGCCCACTACCAAAAATCCCGAGTACTCCGTTCTGCTAATTTTTCACAGAAAAAGACCGACTGCATCAGGCAAGTAAATCCGGCGGATTGAGTAACTGCTGGTGAACTTCCCCTAATGCGACTTTTTTACCCCAAAAATCCACCGATCGGTTCTGGGCGTTCACGTTCACGGGGCTCTTATCTTTCATCGCCCTGTCGAGATAGGTTTTCAGGTAATCTTTGAACTGTTCAGCCGAGTGGATGCCTTTTTGGGCGTAGTCACCCTTCACTGCCGCCCACAGCGTCACCGTAAAAAAATCCCACACGCGTTCGATCTTATGCAGGCCATCCCAATCGACGCCAAAATAGTCAGCGACAAACCGATAGCAATTCTCTACGCGTTGGCGCTGCTCTTCGGAGTTGTTGAGCATATAGCCCGAAAGTTCCGAACCGAACCGGTGATAGATGGCCGTGCAGAATCCGGTATCCCACAGGGTCGCGAGTTGCGCAATTTCGGCGCGCGCCACCATCAGGTATTCGACTTCGGTGATGCTGCGCGCTTCGTTCATCGACTTTTGCGTTGCCTGCAGGTAGGCATCGGTCGCCGGCAACGACACCCCTGCCCCGCCAGTCTGTTGCGGTGCCTCTTTAAGCAACCGCTGTGCCCTCGCAAATTCCGCGATCAGCTGAATGCGGGAGATATCGACCAGCAGATGCTCTTCTGCGAGACGCCGCATGAACTGCAGTGGCGAATCGCATTCTTTTTCTAACTGAAAAATGCGCTGATACAGCTTGCCGGTCGGCCCTGCCTGAATTTCAGGTGACATCGAATCATAGGCCGCGTGGTAGCCCTGCGCGGCCTGTGCGACCGTAGGTTCATTGGCCTTGCCTCCCGCTGCGGGCTGGGCCATCGCGGCTTCGGTCATCAGATTCGTCAGGCGCGCGTAGAAATTCTTTTCCGTCGCCGCCGCATGAAACGCTCCGAAATCCGCACAACTTTCACCCAATTGCTCAAATTCGCTGAAGCAGGCCATGAGCTCCCTGATTTTCGGGTGGTCGTTGCCAAGCCTCTGCACATAGTTATCGATGCCCGACTTGTAGCTGTCGAGCATGCCACTGCTGCCCTCGTCCATTATGCCTTCACCTCCGCGAAAATTTGTCCGAGGCGCGCCATACGCGCGGCATCAAAGAAAACGACGTACGAATACGGTGTACTGCTAAACGACTGCCAGCTGAAGCTCGGGTCGAGCTGCAACAGCGCCGTGTAGGTTTCATAGATGGCGGCGCGTGCCCCGTTCTTTTCAGGACTTTCGGGTTCGGTCATATATGTTATGATGCACTGTATGAGCGTCGAGGCGAGGTTGAGCTTTTCATTGCCTTTCGCGTCGATTGCAGCCGCGCTTGTCTGCGCACTGCTCATCAGCCCCACCAGGTCGCCATGGTTCTGCGCCTCCACCGCGGTATCATAACGCAGCTTTGCCGCCTGCATCTTATCGGGATTTCCCAATTTCTGGTAAAGGCGCACCAAATTGAAATATTTATCGACCTGTTCGGCGCGGGCAACGGCGAACATGCTGGCGAGCGGCCCGAGGTTCTGCCGGTATTCTTCGGCCGAGCGCGAGGCGTCGATGACACGCAAATATTCGTTATAGACTTTGATCTGCTCGGTATGCAGATGGGGGGATTTTTTACAATCGGCAAGGCGGGCACTGAAATACCGCCTCGATTCGTCTATCACGTCAGACATAGGCAACATTCGGCCCAGACCGGGTGCGCGTCAAATGTTATCAGAAACCGCATCGTTACACTCTACAGTTTTCATAGACAGAGTGTCTTAATTTCCAAGAATGCCACACCTATTGGGGTTGTAGCTCAGTTGGTTAGAGCATCCGCCTGTCACGCGGAAGGCCACGGGTTCAAGTCCCGCCAACCCCGCAAAACTCTATCCCGACCCGTGCCGAGGCAACAGTGCACGGGTCGGGCAACAAAAGAAAATCATGGCAACCCAACTCGCCAAAGGTCTCGAGTACCTCACGGTACTCGGCCCGGGCAAAGTCATCGTCCTGTTATCGACGATGCCCGGCGACAAACTCTCGTATCTTTCAAAGCATATTGAACACAAAAAGATTCTGCGCGTTCTGTCGCTGACCTCGGTGCGCACCGTGTCGGCCATCGTCAGGCAGAGCGATATGCATGCCCTTGTGACGCTGATGAATACGCTCGACGCAGACGCCTCGGTCGAGCTCATGAATAAACTCGATGTCGGTACCATTGTGCTGTTTTTGAGTACGCTCGAAACAACGCGCCTCGTCCGCATCGTCAACGGCATCGGCGTCGAACGCATGCTCGCGCTGCTTTCTGCCACGGGCCCCGAGCGCGCGCTCCACCTTGCCAAAGAACTGCCTGCCGATAACCTCGTCGCCCTCGTCAAAAAAGTTCCGATGGCGCAGCTTGCGCCGCTCGCAACCCGGCTGAAGGTCGATTTTCTACGTGACCTGACACGCGCCGATACCGCGGAGCATCTTGCAGCTCTCATCAATGCGGTCGGTGCGCGCAACGTGCTCGACCTCGTACATTTTTTGGGCGATAAAGAGACATTGCACCTCGCGCAGCGCCTGAAGGCACAGAAGATGCGCGACCTGATCTACCTTATCCATGCGATGAAACTCAAACCGCAGAAAAAACCGAAGAAGAAAGTTCCTGCGCCAAAAGCCAAAAAAAAGGCCAAACAGGTGAAGCCACGAACCGCCGCCCGTAAATGATGCGACACAGCATCGGCAGATTCAAGTAGCGCTCATGGCAGCGACAGACTTTCTTGCCCTCAGGCGCAACTTTGTTATCCGCGACGATCTGATCTGGCTTAACAATTGCGGGGTAAGTGTGCCGCCGCAGAATTCAGCGCAGGCGGTCAAAGACTACCTCGATGCTTTTTCGGCATCGGGCGTTCTGCAGACAAAAAAACCGCATGGGCAGGTCAAACGCAACATACAGAAGCTATTCGCTGATTTTCTCGGTGGCGAGGCGCATGAATACGCGCTGCTGAATAATACCGCCGAAGGCATGACGTTCATCGCGCAGAGCTTACCGCTCTCATCGGGCGATAAAATTCTTCTCGTCGAGCGCGAATACCCGAGTAACGTCTATCCCTTTCTGCAACTCAAACGCCAGGGCGTGGAAATTGGTTTTATCTCGCCGGGCGAAACGAACGCGGAATTCATCGATAACATCCGCGCAGCGCTGACAACGAACGTACGCGCGATGTCACTTTCAGCCGTTGACTGGCTCACCGGACGCAACTTCGATTTGGCCAGTATCGGCCACCTGTTGCGCAGCCGCGGCGTCGCGTTCTTGCTCGATGCCGCGCAGGGTGCCGGCCATGTACCGATCGACGTCAAAGCGCTCGGCGTAGACGCCATGGCGTTCTCATGCTGGAAATGGCTGTTAGGCCCTTTAGGTTCGGGAGGGCTCTACGTCGCCGACAGTTTTCTCAAACAGCTTGAAATCCATGTCGCTGGTACCTCCTCGGTAAAAAACGACGAGGTTTATCTGCCGCACCGCGAAGACTATAAAGACAGCGTTGAACGATTTATGCTGTCAACGGCCCCCTATATGAACTGGGTGCACCTCGATGCTTCACTTTCGTTCATCGACAAAGTCGGATTACCCGCAGTGCAAGACCGGCTGCTGTTTCTCGCAGACGGTATCGCAGACATATTGCGCAAAGCAGGCTTCACTGTCTTGCGCGACTCATTCGGATCAGATAAAACCGCGATTGTGTCGGCCCACCGCGATGGCGATATGCAACAGTTGCACGCGGCATTGATGAAATCGGGTGTCGTATGCGCCTACCGCGAAGGCAATTTGCGTTTTTCTCCGCATCTCAATTTTGCCGAACAGGATCTCGAAAAATTTGGGCAGATTCTCTCTACGCTTTAGACTCGGGATATTTTAACAGTTCGGGAAAATTTTCAGCCGTATACATAACGCTGCTTTCGGCGGGCATCACGCCCTGCCCGCTTTCGATTTCAGGCTGATAACCCGCATCGCGGATCATCGCCACGGTTTCTTGTAACGGCGAACCTTTGACATTGAGGTATCCCGAAGCAAACAGCGAATTCGCCACCAAAAGCGCCGTCGCCTGCAAAGAACGCAAATGCCCTTCGCGGCCTGCTGCCATGCGGATTTCCGCATCGGGATTAATCAGCCTGAACGCGATCAGAACGCGCAGGCAATATTCCGGCGTCAGCGGCCGCGGGTTCGCAATCGCATGCCCCGGTACCGGGATAAAAAAATTCACCGGAATCGAAATGACCCTGAGACTCTTCAGCGCAAACGCCGCAGAGACTAGATCCGCCTCGCTTTCACCGAGGCCGACAATCACGCCCGAACACAGGCCGATGCCCGCGGCAGACAATTGCGCGATCGTCTCTACCCGGTCGGCATAACTATGCGTGCTGCAGATTGCACCGTAGTGCCGTTCAGCGGTATTGAGATTGTGGTTATATCGGTCGAGCCCGGCCCCTGCAAGCCGTTCTGCCTTCGCGGTCGACAAAACCTGCAGACAGGCAGACGCGCAAATCAAGCTCATTGCGAATGCGCGCAATCAGCTCTGCAAGCCGTTCGGTAGAGTTTTTTGACGGCCCCGTGCCGGCGGTTACCATACAGAAGCGGTAGGCACCATTCTCTTTAGCAGCCTTCGCATCGGCAAAAATTTCGTCATCGTCTTTCAGTGCATAATTTTCAATGCCTGTCGCACCGCGGCGCTGCGCGCAATAGCCGCAATCTTCTGCGCAATTGCCATTACGAATATTATCGAGAATATGTATGCGCACACGGCGTGCAAAAAATTTTTCCCGTAATCGCGCGGCCT
>JAEUSA010000317.1 GCA_016788945.1 Leptospiraceae bacterium | reverse complement strand
CAGATCAATTTGCGCAATTACGAGCGTAATCGGGTAGATATTTTCACCGGCCGCGCGCGTATTACGGCCCCGCATGAAGTCACGATTGATCAGGGAAAAGCGGGTGCCGAAAAACTTAAGGCCGAAGCCATTGTCGTTGCCACAGGCTCTAGGCCTTACCGGCCGCCAGAAATTACTTTCGATGATCGTATTCTGGACAGCGATACGATACTTGACCTAACCTATACCCCGCGGGCGCTCACCATCTACGGCGCGGGCGTCATCGGCTGTGAGTACGCTTCTATCTTTAAGGGGCTTGGCATCAAGGTAACGCTCATCAATCACCGCGCTAAGCTGCTCGAGTTTCTCGACGACGAAATCATCGACGCACTCGGCTACCACCTGCGCGAACAGGGTGTTGTCATCAAACACGGAGAAGAATACGAGCGAGTCGAGCGCAAAGGCGACGATGTTTATCTGCATCTCAAATCGGGGAAAGTGGTAAAATCGGACGCCTTGTTATGGGCAAACGGACGCAGCGGCAATACGCAGGATCTATTTGCTTTTGATTCTGCAATCCGCATTGATCACCGCGGACAATTAGAAAAAAATGAAAATTTTCAGACTGCGATACCGCATATTTACGCGGTCGGCGATGTCTCAGGACCACCGGCGCTGGCGAGCGCCGCGTTCAATCAGGGTCGCTTCGTCGGCCTGCACATCACACGCAAAACGGTTTTCGAAAATTTGATCAAGGGTACACCCACCGGAATTTATACGAACCCAGAAATCAGCTCGCTCGGCAAAACCGAACGCGAACTGACGGCGGCAAAAATTCCATACGAAGTCGGCCAAGCGCATTTCAGAAATATTGCTCGGGCGCAGATTACCGGACAAACAGCAGGTCTGCTGAAGATTCTGTTTCACCGCGAGACCCTCGAGATTTTAGGCATACACTGTTTCGGCGATCAGGCTTCGGAGATTATCCACATCGGCCAGGCGATAATGTCGCAACCGGCTCCGCATAACCGCGTCGTCTGGTTTGTCGAGGCGACTTTCAACTACCCGACCATGGCCGAGGCGTACCGTGTTGCCGCATTAAACGGCCTCAACCGGCTATAAGCATCTCACAGTTGCGATAAAAATTTTCTGATCAGTTCGCGGCAGGCGGCCGATTCGGCTTCTGCTTGCAAATCACCCGCGGCGCGTTTTATCCAGCCAATTGGTAGCACAAAATCAGAGTGCGGACGTTCGGACATTTCGCGCGCGGTAATAAAACCCGAGGATAAATCGTAGGCGACATACTCACCCCCGGCTTCTGTTTCTGCCGCGAGACCGAGAAAATTCAGCAACTGCCAGTAATGCGCGTCAACTGCCGATTCCAGCGATCGCGCTTCGTCTGGCAATGATCGCAGCGCTTCTGAAAGCAGCAAAAAGTATTCGGCACTGTCCGGGGCAGTTCTGATATAATCGGCGGCACGCACGAGTTCGGCGACCGCGGCAAGACGCGCGTAATCTTGCTTTTCTGCAAACGGGCTAAATAGCAGTTCACTGCTCTTGGGAATCACCCTGCTCTCTGCAGGGCGGAAAATCATACGATAGATCGCGCCGGGATAAAAATGAAACGAAGAACGTTTCTGCGATTTGAGCACACCGGGTATCTTAAAGGACTGGAACGAACCTGTTTCGAGCAGAGTTTTCAGCGACAACGAATCGTCGCTTGCCGCCTCGCGGCGTACAATGATCGCCCGCAGATCGGTAAAAGGACCGCTCACGTTCCGTTGCGGCCCGAGAGATCAATGACTACACTCTTAACCTGCCGGTGTTTGAATTTCAGCAAAGTGAACTTTGCATTGCCATAAACAAAACTCGCTTTCTCTTTCAGCTCACCGGCAAGTTCATGCAGCACGAACCCTGCAACCGAGTGAAAATTTTCTTCGGGCAGATTGAGCGCCAGCTCGTCGTTGAGATCGGCAAGTGACATGCGCGCATCGACGCGGTAGACCTTCGGTTCAAGCTGAATCACCTGTTTGTTCTGGCTGTCGTATTCATCTTGAATTTCGCCGACGATTTCTTCGAGTATGTCTTCGAGCGTGATCATGCCGGTCACATCGCCATGCTCATTGACCGTCAGCGCCAGATGGTGCCTATTTAGGCGCATTTCGCGCAGCAGCGACAGAATACTCTGTGCCTCGGGAACAATCAGCGGTTTGCGCAGGTGCGCGCGCAGTTCAAACTTCTTGCGCTGCGAAGCCGTGATGCTGACGAGGTCTTTGATGAACAGCACGCCGGGATAATAACGCAAGCCGTCTTTGTCTTCGTAAACCGGCAGCCGGGAATGACCGGTCTTTTTGAATACAGCTTCGATTTCTTTCAGCGATGCCGTGACGGGCACGCAGGTCAGATTGACCTCGGCCGTTTTGACATCCGCCGCGCGTTTTTCATGCAACTCGAGAATTTCGAGCACCATCTGCATCTGCTCGTTGCGCGCACTGATTTTATTGACTTTAAAGAAGTGCATCAACTTCTCGCGCAACGACTTGCGCTTGCCGAAGACCTTGCGTATCGCCGTAGTGAGTCGTCTGCGTCTCGCCATCAGCGCCCCGTCAGTGCTCCGTTGATGCCGTTGGCGGTCAGCACCTGCGTTTCTGCGTCGCGCATTTTGCGCTTCTGTTGCGCTGATTTTTCATGATCGTAACCGAGTATATGCAGCGCGCCATGCACGGTGAGCAGCGCTAATTCGTCCGCGGGCGCAATGGCATTCTCGCGCGCCTGTGCCTTTGCCCGCTGCGCCGAGATATAAATTTCACCTGCGGTCTCATGTGCAAATACCGGATTGCCGGTTTCAAAATAGGAAAAAGCAAGCACATCGGTCGTCACCGGTTTTTTGCGGTATTGTGCATTCATTTTCTTCATCGCCGCATCGCCAATGATATGCACATCGATGCGGACCTGTGAAAGCCCTTTCATGCGGCGCGCAACGGCTGCTGGCGCTTTTACAGACGACAGCGAGCGCGATAGAGAAGGCAGTCTTCGGCGTAGCAAGGCAACCGCCGCATTCAACGCTGCGGGATAGTTTTGCGTGGCAAGTTGCAGAACGATCAATTGCGGAATTGTTCCCGCGCGGCATCGAGGCTGGGCATGATAACAAATCGCCCGCTCAGATCGGTCATGTCGAAGAGTTCTTGAACGAACTGCGTGGGCTTGGTCAGCAGCATTTTGCCCCGGTTTTGTTCGACCGTACGCGCAATGGTCAGCAGCAAGGCAATGCCGGTGCTGTTAATATACTCGAGCTGCGAAATATCGAGAATGCAGTCATAGATTCCGTTTTCAAAGATGGCTTTTACTTTCGAGTTGAGGTCAAAGATGTTATCTGACGTGATTTTTCCGCTGAACACGAGGAAATTGACGGATTTACCGCCCACCTTTTCGGTCTCTGTCCTGAGCTGCAGCAGGTTTTTGAGGCTCACCGTCTCTTTTTTCAGGGGGTGTCAGCAAATCAAGCTTTTTCACCGCGGCAGGTCAGATAGATGCATATTGAATTGACGCTCTGTTCACAGCCTCGACTTGGCCGGTATGGAATCTTCAGGCAAAAAGCGTTCATTCATCGACAAAATGCTCATTTTCGGTGGTGCGGCGACGTTCATACTGCTCACTGTCAGCTTTTCACCGATGCTGTGGATGGCCACCATACTGGCACTGCTGCCGGTTGTGGCGATGACAATCCTCATCACCCCGACTCTGCATCTCAATATCGTTGAGAAACAAACCGAAGAGAACCGCCTGAAATAAACTCAGGCGTTACGCGCGTCTGCGCGAAATCTTTCAGGCCCCGCTATTTGCTGTGAACCATGCTCACCCGCCTGAGTAAACTGCCCTTACTGCGCAAAAAGACCTCAGCCGTGGTCGATGTAGAAACGGCGCTCGCCGCGTTTCGGGCGGGCAAGATGCTCATCGTCACCGATTCTGAAGACCGCGAAAACGAAGGCGATCTCGTACTCGCCGCTGACGACACCACGCCTGAAGCCGTGAATTTTATGGCGCGCTATGGCCGTGGCCTCATCTGCGTTCCGGTGACCGCAGCACGCGCGAAAGAACTCAATCTGCAGCCGATGGTCAAGCGCAATGAGGATGTCAGACGAACCGCATTCACGGTTTCTGTCGATGCAAAAGAAAAAACATCGACCGGTATCTCGGCCCACGACCGGCAGATCACAATACAGAAACTTGCCGACCCTGCTTCGCGCGCACAGGACTTCATGCGTCCTGGTCATATTTTCCCATTGGTCGCCCGAGACGGTGGCGTGCTGGTGCGCGCAGGGCACACCGAAGCCGCAGTGGATTTGTGCCGCCTGACGGGTAAACGCCCCGTCGGTGTCATCTGCGAAATTATGAAAGATGACGGCACAATGGCACGCATGCCCGACCTCATCAAGTTTGCCCGCGAGCATAAACTGCCGATACTGACAATCGAAGCCCTGATCGAATACCGCCGCCGCAAAGAGCAGATCGTGAGCTTTCTGCAAAAATCAAAACTCAAGACCCGCTGGGGTGATTTTACCGCCTATTACTTCAATTCAGCTACCGACGACAACGTTCATCTCGCCCTGACGATTGGTAAAATTTCCGCGAAGCGCCCGGTGGCAGTGCGCGTGCACCGTGAAGATGTGCTCGCCGACGTATTCCGTGCACCGGTACGCAAGAACTACATGCCCGTTGAAGATGCGATGGCCGAACTTGCGCGCGAAAAATCGGGCGTATTCATCTTTATCGGCCAGAAATCGTCACAGGTATTTGCCAATGAAAACCAGGGCGGTGATTCGTCGCTGAGGCAGTACGGCATTGGCGCACAGATACTCAATTATCTCGGTGTGAAGAAAATCCGGCTGCTCACGCGCAACCCGCGCCGGGTGGTCGGTCTCGAAGCGTTCGGGCTCGAGATCGTCGATACCGACGAAGGCCGTTCGGGCACGCGTAGCAGCCGTGCGGATTCGCGTTCTAAATAAGTGATGGCGCGTTTGGACAAAGAGCAACTTCCTGTTGCTTCGAGACCTCGAACCTTCGTGTTCTTTGACTTTCTGCGGATGATCCGTTTTTCGCACACGCTGTTCGCGCTCCCCTTTGCGCTCTCGGCCACGCTGCTCATTGCCGTACGCCACCGCACCGAGATCAGCGTTACTCCGTTGAGTGTGTTATGGATCGTTGTCGCCTTCACGGGCATGCGCAGTTTTGCGATGGCGGCAAACCGGCTATTAGATCGCCATATCGACGCACTGAACCCGCGCACCCGATCGCGCGAGATTCCGGCAGGATTACTATCTGTACGCGCCGTGATATTTTTTGCCTTCGTGGCGCTGGTCACGACCGTGGTTGCTGGTTATCTGCTCGCACCGATCGCGGGCATTCTGGCGCTGCCGGCAGCACTCATTGTCGCGGGGTATAGTCTGGCCAAACGTTTCACGTCACTTTGCCATTTCTGGTTGGGCGCCGCGATCGGCATGGCCCCCCCCGCGGTCTATATCGCGCTGCTGCAGCGCGTGCCGGTCGAAGCATTCTTGATGCAGGGCATATTGACGTTCTATATCGCGGGCTTTGACATTCTCTATGCGCTGCAGGATATCGAATTCGACCGCGCGCATGGTCTGCATTCGGTTCCGGCGCGCTTCAGTGCCGCGCGTGCGATGTACATCGCCCGCGCTTCGCACCTGATCGCCGCCGCGCTATCGGCAGCGTTGATTATTTATCTGCAATTCAGCGCGGTGACTTGGTTGTGTTACGCGCTGCTCGTGGCA
>JAEUSA010000315.1 GCA_016788945.1 Leptospiraceae bacterium | reverse complement strand
AAAACCCCAGCGCGGCGAAACCATCAGGCTAGCAATCATACCGCCGCCGAGCGAAGGCAGCAGCACATCGAACTGCCCGGCAGCGGCGGTAATCTGCGCGACAAACACGCCTGCGCCGACATAAGGTGCGAATCCGAGTTTGCCTTTGGTGAATGTATAACCGGGGCCCGCAATCACACTCGCGCCAAGCAGGCGGGTGACGTTGTCTTTCGGCATGCCATAGTACCCTTCTAAACGCAGGTGCGGCTCGAAAAAGCGGAACAGCCGCAACGAGGCATGCATGTTAAAGCCGGCGATTAATCCGAGTTTATCGCCCGACGTCAGCATACCCTTTGAAAGCAAGGGACCAGCGTAGAGCGAGAAAATTTCACCGCCCACGTCGCTGCCTTTTTTGAGTTCAACTTTTGATTGCACCTGTTCCTGAGCGGCTTTCAATTGTTTGGATTTCTCTTCGGGTGATGCATTGACTGCATAAGAAACCTGTGCCGTTTTGCTGGCACCGATTGCGGTAATATTCACTTTGTTTTCGCTGACGAGCACCACCATCGCGTCGGTGACACCGTAACCTTCGAGCCACAGTTGCAGTCGGGTTTTCTCACGCTTGCGTGCATAACCGAGAGAAACTTCCTGTTCGGCGGGCGTGACATGGTAGGCGTCGAAGAATTCAAAAATCGTGAGGTAACGCCCGGGACTGCGGGCGGCGAGATCTTGTTTCATGACCTCAAGCTCTTGCAGAGCGACGGCTTTTTCTTCGTCGCTCGTAAAAGACGGCACCAGAACGAGTAACTTCAGGTTTTTTTTGCCTGTGGATTTCTGGTTGGCCTGCAGCGCAAAACGGTAAATTTCACTGACGATCTCCGAAGCCATCTGGTCAATGTTCTTGAATATTTTGGCATTGAGCGGTGTGCGATTTTCCACCTGCCCGATAACCCGGTTGCTTGCGGCATTAAAAATCGTGGCATAGAGCACCAGCTCTTCATTTGCCTGGTCGGCGACAAAATTGCCATAGATGAGTATATCGGCCTGCGCGGTGCGGGCAATAATCGCAGCGTCTTCTTTTGAATAGCGCGCGCCGCTGGAATTCTCTCCGCTGCCAACGGGCTTGCCGGGTGTTACCTGTGCCGCCGCCGCCTGCACTTTGGCCTCGTCGAGGCGTACATATTCAAAGCGCGCCTTCATCGACATATCGATCGCATCGGGCAGACTTTTTTCTACCCACTCAAAATCTTCGCTATTCGTATTATTGATAAACCGCACGATACCCACGCGCGCGAGCTCACTGGCATCGTCTGCCTGAATGGCACCGGCGAGGAGCAACGCTAGGGCTGATGACAGGGTCAGGCGCATGGTCAGTACTCTCGCATTTTAGACGCCTGCCATATGAGGAAAACGACTTTTTTTTACCCTGCCGAAGGCCGGCGCTCTGAGCCCCGGGTAAGGGGGCTGCGCGGCAGGTCGCCGGTGCCCTTAAGGTGTTTACCCCCTGTTTCGCCGGCAAAAAGCAGCAATTACCATGGCAAAAGCAAAACCCGGAAAAAGTTCTGATCGCGAGTTTTCTGCACAAGTGGTGGACGGCGTCGACCGCACCCCTTCGCGCGCGATGCTGAGGGCCGTGGGTTTCGGCGATGCCGATTTCAAAAAACCGGCGATCGGTGTCGCGAGCACCTGGTCAATGGTTACGCCCTGCAATATGCATATCAATGTGTTAGCGAATGAAACCGAAAAAGGTGTGAACGCAGCGGGTGGCAAGGCGATACAGTTCAATACCATCACGGTTTCTGACGGTATTTCGATGGGCACCGAAGGCATGAAATACTCACTCGTTTCACGCGAAGTGATCGCCGATTCAATTGAGACGGTCGTCGGCGCACAAGGTTTCGACGGTTTCGTGGCAATCGGCGGCTGCGACAAAAATATGCCCGGCTGTATGATGGCGATCGCCCGCCTCAACCGCCCTGCGGTTTTTGTCTATGGCGGCACGATCATGCCGGGTAAACATTCTGACGGACGCGACCTCGACATCGTTTCTGTCTTCGAAGGCGTCGGCGCGTATGCCAACCACAAGCTTGACGATAAGGGCCTGAAAGAAATTGAAGAGAAAGCCATACCCGGTGCGGGCTCTTGCGGGGGTATGTATACTGCCAATACAATGGCATCTGCCATCGAAGCGCTGGGCATGAGCTTACCTAACAGCAGTGCGCAGAATGCGATCTCGACCGAGAAAAAAGACGACTGCCGCCGTGCCGGTGAAGCGGTTCTGCAAATGCTGAAATCAGGCATTAGACCTTCAGATATTCTCACCAAAAAGGCATTCGAAAATGCCATCACCGTCGTGATTGCGCTCGGCGGTTCAACCAATGCTGTACTACATTTGCTCGCCATTGCTCACACTGCGGGAGTAAAACTCACGCTGGATGATTTTACACGCCTCGGTAAAAAGGTGCCGGTACTGGCCGACCTTAAACCGAGCGGAAAATACGCGATGAGTCGCCTTGTCGAAATTGGCGGCACTGTACCGCTGATGAAAATGCTACTCGACAAAGGTTTGCTACACGGCGACGTTATGACCGTGACCGGCAAAACGATGGCCGAAAATCTGAAAGCCGCGAACCCCTACCCCGCCAATCAAGACATCGTCCATTCATTTGATAATCCGATCAAAAAGGACAGTCACCTCGTGGTCTGTTACGGTAGCCTCGCGCCGAAAGGTTCGGTGGCCAAAATCTCTGGCAAAGAGGGTCTCTATTTCAAAGGCAAGGCGAAAGTTTTTGATCGCGAAGAAGATTGTTTACCGGCAATTCTTGCAGGTAAAATCAAAAAGGGGGATGTCATCGTTATCCGCTATGAGGGCCCGAAGGGGGGCCCGGGCATGAGAGAAATGCTTTCGCCTACCTCTGCCGTGATGGGCAAAGGCCTCGGCAAAGATGTTGCACTGATTACCGACGGCCGCTTCTCCGGTGGTACACATGGCTTCGTCGTCGGGCATATCACGCCCGAAGCTTTCGACGGCGGCCCGATTGCCCTCATCAAAAACGGCGATCAGATTGAAATCGACGCCAAAAAGAATCAGGTCAACCTGCTCGTCGATAAAAAAGAACTCGCGAAGCGCGCTAAAACCTGGAAACAGCCAAAACCCCGTTACAATCGCGGTGTGCTGGCGAAATACTACCGCCACGTCACCTCGGCTTCAGAAGGTGCAGTGACAGATAAGTTTTCCTGAGAGCGTCGCCAAAACCCGGCGTCGCCACAAAGCGGTGAACATAGCCTTATCAAGGCACTATGAAAATGCTCGCGACGGCAAAGAAGTTGCATTTCTCAAAAATTATTTTGCCGTGCTGCCCACCGTCGCCGCCGGCAAAGATCTATGGCTGCAGGCTGGCGCACTATCGCATTCCGTAAAAGCCTATTCCCGGGGTGTCGGCCTTTTTGATATGGCAATCGTAGTCGCGGCACGCCAAACGCAGGCGCTGCTGTGGAGCAAAGACAAAAAACTGCTCTCGATATTGAAAAAAGAGGAAATATTCCATGCGAAAAAATAGGCTCATTGCTGCGGGTGTAACTCTATTGGCCCTTGGTTTCGGCGGTTATTTCGGCTACGTGCGTTATTACCTGCCGGCCAAATTCCACCGGCTGAGCGAAAAGATCGTGCAGGCGGCTATGGCGAAGCTCAATGAAGCCGACCGCGCCGCACAGGTGATCCACATCGCGATACCGGGAAAAGCGCTGAACGAACAGAACCGCAAGATTCTCTCAGAATTGCGCCCGGGTGGCATCATCTTTTTCGGGTTCAACTTTGAAGATGCCGAAACGCTGAAAAAATTTACCAGTGATCTGCAGGCACTCGCGCGCGAACTTTCGCTGCCGCCGTTTTTGATTTCAACCGACCAAGAGGGTGGTTATGTGCGGCGGGTAACCGACGGCGTATTACAAACCCCGCCGGCGCGCAATCTTGGCGATACCGGCGATAGGGAGCTTTGCCGTGCCACCGGTTACCACGTTAGCCGCGACCTCGGCAAACTCGGCATCAATGTGTTCTTCGCGCCCATTGTCGATATCAATAATAACCCGCAGAATCCCGTTATCGGCCTGCGCAGCTTCGGCACAACATTAGACGCCGTACTGAAATGTGCACTGCCGTTTGAACAGGGGGCGCGGCAGGCAAATGCCTCGGGTGGCGCGATGCCGGTGATTAAACATTTTCCGGGTCATGGCGATACGCACGTCGACAGCCACTGGTCGTTGCCGGTAATCGACAAAAAACTTGAAGAGCTGCGCGCCTTTGAATTGATCCCGTTTCGCGATGCCATCCGCTCGGGCGCTCAGGCAGTGATGACGGCACATATACTTTATCCCCAGATCGATAAAGACGCCCCCGCCACCCTGTCGCCCAAACTGCTCAGCGAAACCCTGCGCACAGAATTGGGCTTTCAGGGGGTGGTGTTTACCGACGCGATGGAGATGAGCGCAGTCAGCAAACACTATGCGACGGTAAACCGGCCGGTTACCGCCATCAAAGCTGGCGCGGATATTCTGCTCTATACCTCTTGGCAAGATGACCCACCCGAGGCAAAGGCGAGGCTCATTGCCGCGCAGAAGAACGGTGAGCTTGCACCATCAACCGACCCTAAAAACCAAACACCGGCGCTCGAGCGTGCACTCGTGCACCAGCTGCGCGCTAAACTGCCCTACCTGAAGATCGAAGACTACCTGACTGCAGACGAAGCGGCATGGTACCTCGACTACCGGAAACAGATACACAGCGCTGAAAAGCAGCCGGCAATGGCGTACGATGCCGAAGGCTTAAAAAAGAAATATCAGGAGATACGCTGGTCGCCTGCCAAGAAGAAAGGCGGACCGATTTGGCTCGCCGGGAAAAAAAATACCCGCTGAATTATTTGTCTTGTGACGCGGGATTAAACCGCGTCAGTTCATAGTTGCCGTGCTTTTTGTAATAGGCCTTTTTCTGCGCAAATGATTTGCCGGTCAACGCACGGTAGACTGCCGTAAGCTGCGGTTGATTTGTCATGAGATTATTTTTCTCCGCGGCGTCGGCAGACAGATCGAACAGTTCTTCGCTGCCGGTGTCGCGGCGAATATATTTCATGCGGTGATCGACGATACCCGAATAGTCTTCTTGCCAGAACGCCTGCAAATGCGCGAGACTCTGCGCCCCACCGCGCAGCATCGAGCGCCCGACATGCAGCGGACTCGACAGGTTTTCATAGCCTAACAGATCAAGCACTGTCGGCAGAATATCGACATGCGAGGTTACGCGCTCGACTTTTTGCGGTTCGACGCCCTCGTACCAGATCATCAGCGGTACATGGATATTTTCTTCGTAGATATAGAACGGATGGTTGTAGTTGCCCGGATGCTCATAAAACGCCTCGCCGTGATCGCCGAAAACAATCAGGATCGAGTTTTTGAGTACCCCACTCTTTTCGAGAGCCGTCAGAATTTCACCGAATGCCTGGTCTGCGTAGTGGAGCGAATTGAAAAAACGTACCTGTGACCTCTTCATGCCCGGCTCGGCGGTAATGAGTTCAGGAAAACCGTCGGGCATATCGTAGGGATGGTGCGGGGCAAATGCGAACATCAACGCGAGAAATGGATTCGCCGTGTCTTTCGCGGCAAATTCCGTTAGCGGCCGAATCATAGCGCGCTCGTCGGCCGCCCCCCAGGGACCCATACCCTGATCGTATGGCGGTTTCTTGATCGTTTCCGCATCCATCAACAGCGAAAATCCGCGTTTTTGCATGAAGCGTTTTTGTTTCGCATAACCGAGATAACCCGCATGCAGCGCAGCGGAACGATAACCCTGTTTACCCAACAGTTCTGAGAGGCAGGGCACCGGGAAATCAGGCATCGCCAGCGAAATCCAGGCGCCGTCAGGTAGAGCGTAAGCGCTGCAGAAGGAGTTATAGAATGCATTGATGCTGAGCGGAAAATTCGCGTAATGGCGCCTGAAGAAAATGGATTTTTCGCTGAGCCTGTTTAAGTGCGGAGTAACTTCTTTGCCCTGCAGTTTTTTGCCGATCGCAGAAAACGGCGTCGATTCGAGGTAGTAGAGAATCACGTTGCGGCGTTCGGCCCGTTTGACCCGGACACGCGGCAGAAAGGGTGCGGGTTCGGGCGATTCGAGCGTTGGAATAAAATCGCCCTCTTGCACGGTCAAATCAGTCATAGCCTGAGTGGCACCGCGACGCTGTAGCGCCGCGTGCAGCGGATTGGAAATGAGTTCGGCAGGTCTGTGCACCATAGTCAACAGCACCACAATGGCAGCGGTTGCCACAAGCGGCATGGCATAACGCGTTGTGTTGCTGAGACTCACCCACACTGGTCGCAGGCGCGAAGCAAGAAACAGTAGCCCCAAGGTGAATACCAAGAGCACCACATGCGGCCAGCTGAGTTCATAAAGACCCGAAACGAAGTTCTCTTTCCAGATCGTGCCGGTATCGAGGCGGACGAAACTAAACGAGAATGGCCGCTGGTACAGTTTGGCGAAGCCGAAACTCACCATCAGGAACAGCGGCAGCAGAACGAGGAGAAATCCGCCCAATGCGCGGCCCGCCAGATAGGGCAAACGTTTGAGAAACGAGAATAAAGAAGCAAACAGAGTGGCCCAGGCAATATCGCTGCCGAGCCCCAAAGCCAGCCCCACGGCCGTCACACCCTGTATGCCGGCAAAAAGCGCGACGAACAGGTGGTGTATGAAGAAAATTGCCAACCAGCAAACAAGATAGCGGATCACACTTCTCAACCAAGAATTCGTCACGCACCGGCAATAGGAATCCGATACTCGTGTATGCGGTATAAGTGGCAGAACATGAAAAATCCCGCCTGGGATTACCCCGAAATGTATTCGACTGTCACTATACATTACGACCAGATCAAGGTTGAGGCTAACCGCGGTGCGGGACAGGTGCGGCTCGAGGTGAAGACGTTACGCGGCGAGCACTATGAGAGTATTATCAAGCATGGCGTGGTACTGAGAGAGAAAGATCTCAAGAGCGGCGCGCTAAGCGACCTTTCGGACATATTGAGTATCTACCGCAAAGATTTCAGTTCACTGCCCGATACCCCTATTCTTTCGCTGATCGGCGGCAACTACGGTATTATGACCGAGTTCATGGGCACCGCGGAGCGCATCGTCGTCCATGAAAGAACCCTGCTCAAGCGCCTGTTGCGCCTCGTCCGCGGCATTTTGCCCGCACTGCGGCAATGGCTGTTTGGCATCAAGAGCAGTTTCGGGCATTACGCCCGCTCGATCAGGCGCGCCGACCTCGCCGACATGGTGGTCATCGCCGCCGCCACCTATGGTGCCTTCACCTATAATTTCGATTATCTCAATGCGGGTTTTACCCTGTGTATCGTGGCGATGCTCACGGGCCTCATCGATTGGCTGATACGCAAGCGCGAACCGTGGTTACTCAAAATTTATGCCTCGATTGCGCTCGCCTCGGTTGCCGTATACCGGGGTTATTTTTTCCAGTAAACTTCGGGCTAAACCGTTAGTTGCATAACTATTTTGCGCCGGCGGCGTAATAGAGTTTCAGTACGCAGATAACGACCACCAACGAAAACGTCACGGCATTCGCCGCAACGATCGGCGCAGCGTGCGTCAAAACACCATAGATCAGCCACAGGAAAGTTCCGGCGGATAATAACACGACCATCCACAGCGAGACATCCCTGCCCGACTTATTGCGGTAAACGCGCAGAACCTGCGGTATAAAAGACACGGTGGTGATAAAACCCGCAATGAAGCCGAGATATTCGGTCACGATTTTTTCCGGCGAACCCTCGTCATGGCAATGGGCTCACCAATGGTAAACGGCTGCCAGCACTCAGGATTCATACAGTTCTTGTCTTTACAGATGTTCTTGAGCCTCTCCCGCGGCCCGAGTTCGCGGACAAAAATTTCGTACGCAAAGCGGTGCGCTTTCACCACTTTGCCTTCATTCAGCCAGAATTGCCCATAGCCGTCTTCGGTGCGCGAACCTTTCCAGGTCCAGCATTTGCGGTTTTTCTTATCGATGTAGTCTTCAAAGCGCTTGCGCACGCTTGCGGGAACTTTCAGCTTTTTCTTTTTTGCAGCGGTCGGTGGCATCGGGAAACAAAATGCCCGCGACACAAGGCGAAAACTATTTTGATAAGATCCGGCGCGCGGCTTCGATACCCCGGTACTGCGCCTCTTCAAAATTGCTCATGCCCGAGACATCGGAATGCGCTGCATAGAATTGAGTGTCTATTGTTGTATGGTCTGCGGCCATTCGCGCGGAAAGAAAGCCCGGTTGCGGCCTGATCATGGCGTGCGCCCAACGGTAGATGCCGATATCCTCGACATTTTCGGCAATATCGGGATGCGGTCTCCTGAGTTCAGTCAGCGCGAACTCCGCCGCGTCATGCGCTGACAGCGACAGCAGATGCCGTCTGCTCATCAATGTATCGTCGTCATCAAAAGCATGGAAAAAAGTCAGTGTGCGCGCGTGCGGCAGTTTGCCCGGTTTCTGGTGTTCGGCCACGACGTAACCGAGCGATTTAGAGCCGTAACTCACGTTATCCCACGCGGGTTCATGCGGGGCAAAATGGTTCACCAGCAGATTCACCGTCAGCCACGGCGAATAGACATACGCCGCGACATTCGCCTTGACCTCGGCGGGCAGCGCCGGATAAACATAAGGTAACACAAATTTCGGCGCAGCAAAAATGACATTTTTTGCCATAACCGCTATCGTACTCTGCTTTTGAAAGTCCGTCAACTGCAGATGGTATCCCGAGGCTGTTTTTTCGATCAACCGCACCGCCGTCGCGGGCTGTATGCGCTCCAAGATTGTGTTCTGCAAATACTCGGCGATGCGGCCATTACCCTCGGGCCAGACGAGGTTGTGCGCATCGGAGCGCGCGGCGAAATAATGCAGCATTGCCCAGGCACTGGTATTGTGCCGATTCGAACCGTATTCGTCGCGCAACACGTAATCGATGTACCAGGCAAGGCGCTGCGAAGAAAAATTGTGCCCGGCGAGGTATGCCGCGGCGGATATTTTATCGAAGCGCGTGAACCGTTCATCGCGCGACGAGAGCGCGAGTGGTATATTGAAGGCACGCCTGCCGTCATTTCCCCGCGCCTTTTTGAGATCGGCCATGGAGAGCAGAAAACGCTGCATCTCTTCGCGGTCTTTTTCGCGCGCGCCAAACCAGGGGACGAGCCCCGTCTGCCATGTGCCATAAATATACAGGCGCTCTTCGGGCTCGTGCACCAGCACCTCTTCACTGAATTTGCGTTCTTTTAGAACGCCCATTTCCGTGAGTAACTCCCGCACATACACTGCGTCGTTGCCGGGGGTTGGCAGGTAGTGCGCGCCCCAGGGATACCGACCTACCCGGTTTTCACCCCATTGCGCATTGCCGCCGGTTCTGTTCTCTAATTCAAATAGACGAAAATTACGATACCCGTGCTTCTGCAGATACCAAGCGGCCGAAAGCCCGCTGATGCCGCCGCCGATGATGACCGTTTCAAAATTTGCCGAGGCTTTTCCGCCGGGCGATGACAGAGGCTGCCTGAGGGCATGGCCGCGATCGACGGCAGGGCCGATGAGAGCGGCGGGTGGGCGCCGCCGGATGCTAAACGTTATGAAACCTGCAGCGATGGCCAAAAGCGCGCCGAGGCCGGCAAGGAAGCCGCGGCGGCTGATATCTTGCCTGTCGTCATGCGCCATGCTAGCGGCGGCCTTTGCCCAACAGAAATACCGCACTGCCCGCAGGAGTCACCATCTCGGAGTCGGGGGCATAATGCATGGTACCGTCGGGCGCGAGCAGACCGACAACGGTGAAACCATTTTCGGCAAACTTACTCTGCGACAGAGGCTTTTCGACGGCGGGATCGTCTGCGCTGACGCGGTGCACCTTGACTTCAAATTCAAAATTCGATTCACCGAGAAATATTTCGATAAAGTCGTCGACCTGCGGTTTGATCATCGAGCGCGCCATCTGCACACCGGCAACGTGGTACGGTGAAAGCACGCGGTTGGCACCTGCCTGCAACATCTTCGGTCGCGTCGTCTCATGGGCAATGCGCGTCTCGATCCAGATTGCGGCGTTGAGCCTGCGCGCCGAAAGAACGACAAACAGGTTATCGGCGTCTGTCGGCAAGACGCTGAATAAACCTTTGGCGCGCTCAAGCCGCGCCTGCTGCAGCGTCTCTTCAGACAGCGCATCGCCGCTCAAGATAGTCCAGTCCGCTTGCCCGTCGCTGGCATGCTTGTAGACCGGCGATTCCTGATTTTTTTCGATCACGATAAAATCATGCCCCGCCTTTTCTAATTCGCTGCAGATCGCCAGCGCCATTCGGCCACCGCCGCACACGATATAGTGGTCACTGATTGTTTTTAGCTTTTCTTTGAGCATCTGTGCTTCCATAAATCCTTTGAAACTCCGCTCGAAAATAATCTGGAAAATTACGTTGATGGCAAGGCCATAAAATAACACGCCGCCGAGTATCAGGCAGATGGTAAAGACCCTGCCACCGTCTGACAACGGGCGAATTTCGCCGAAACCGACGGTGGTGATCGTGATCACGGTCATATACAGACCTTCGAACACGGTAAAGTCTTCGAGCAACAGATATCCCATGATGCCGGTGGCTAACAGCAAGAACAGAAAAGTTAATGGCCGGGTAAATAGCCGCAGGTAATGAAAGGCATGCCTGACCTGCTGCAGAGAAAATGATTTCGGTGCTGCGACGGAAGAAGATTTCACATGCCCCAGTCGCGCGGTGTGCGGAACTCGCGGCCGATAGTTATCGGTGAAACCTTGGCAATCACGGGCATCACCCTTTTGTAAGCATTGCGCTCCACCCGCTTGAGAACAAAGTCGACCACGTTTTCATCGCCACCGTGCGCGCGCACCATGGTTTTCAACGTCTCTTTCGTCGCACGCCGTTCGAGCCAATAGAACAGTATTAGGTCGGCCAGGGCGTAACTGAACCCCATTTCGCCTTCGTCGGTCTGCCCTGACCACAGATCGGCGCTGGGTGCTTTTTGCAGTATTTCGTCGATTACACCCATGTGGCGTGACAGCGCAAACACCTGGTATTTGTAAAGATCACCTAAAGGGTTAACCGCCGAGGCCATGTCACCCCATAACGTTGAATAACCAAGCAGTATTTCCGTCTTGTTGCTCGTACCGATGACGAGCGCGGCGTCGCGCGCAGAGATATCATAGAGTACGATCATGCGCAGACGCGCCATGACATTGCCGCGGCGTACTGTAGACATCTCTGCCGCACCCGGGGTGTTCTGCGCGAGAGCAAAATACGCATCGGCCATCGGTGTAATCTCAACCGTTTCGTGCGCCACAGAAAATTTTTCGCAGAGCTTCAGCGCATCACCCAACGAGTCAGGATTACTCGATTTGTATGGCATGAACACCGCACGCACATTTTCTGCGCCGAGCGCTTTGACCGCAATCGCCAATGACAGCGCCGAATCGACACCGCCGGATACGCCCAAGACCGCCTTCTGGAGACCGGTTTTCAGCACTTCTTCTCGCACAATCTGGCTGAGCGCAGCTTCAAGCAGATCGCAGTTGAACGGCGGCAGCAGCGACTGCGTTGCCGTATTTTGACTCATATTTCAAATCTTGAGAATTTGCTCAGGTTGTCATCCACGTAAGGTTTCTGCGGGAGTAAAAAGGACTTTGTCAATGCGCAGACCATCCATATCGAGTACCTCGAAAGTACCGATCGCGAGCGTGATTTTTTCCCCTTCGGCAGAAATATGCTGCAAACGGGCGGTGACAAAACCCGCAATCGTCGAATACAGCACGCTGCCGCTCGTGTGGTCGTTGAGGTCAAAACCAAAAAACTCACGAAAATCACCTAACGTCAAAGTGCCATCGAGCAGGTAGCTGCCGTCGTCGCGCCGCCTGATCTGCTGCTCCGTATTGGTTTCAGGGGGCGGCAGGTCGCCGACAATCGCTTCGAGAATATTGTGCAGAGTCGCAATGCCTTGAATATTGCCGAATTCGTCGACAATAACGGCAAAATGCTTCTGCGACTGCTTGAATACTTCGAGCAGCTTCGAGGCCTTCATCGTTTCGGGCACATAAAGCGGAGTCAGCAAGTAGGCGCGCAGTTCTTTCGCCTGGCCTGACGCCATGTCGCTGAGAATTGCCCGCGCCGGCAGTACACCGAGAATTTTTTCGAGCGCACCGTCAGAAACGGGAAAATTCGAATGGCTGTTGGCACGTATTTTGGCGAGATTCACCCCGGGGCTGTCTGAGATGTCTAACCAGACGATTGCCGGCCGCGGCGTCATCAGATTCACCACGGGAATATCGTTCAGATCAAACACCTTCTCGACCATGTGCTTTTCTGAAGCGAGCAATGCCCCGCTGCGGTGCCCCTCGCTGACGAGCATGCGGATTTCTTCTTCGGTGACCGGTGTTTTGACCACGGGCGAAACTCCGAACGGCCTGAGCAGCAGACGCGCGGAGAAACTCAGCACGGCAGAAAACGGCGCAAGAATGCGGATTACAAAACCGAGCGGCAAGGCAAGCGCAGAGGCAATGGCTTCGGGGTGCGTCAGCGCGATGTTTTTCGGCACAAGTTCGCCGACAACGATCGACAGGTAGGTTACCGAAAACACAACAAAGAAGAATGCCGCCGAATGCGCATAGGCGGCGGCGCCGGGGAAGATCTGCTGCAAAACGGCCGCGAGCGCTTCGGCAATCGCCGCACCGCTCAAAACCCCTGTCAAAATCGAGATCAGGGTGATCGCCACTTGTATCGTCGAGAGAAATTTATCCGGATTATCGAGAATGCGCAGCACTGCCCGCGCTCCGGCTTTGCCTTTTTCTGCCATGAGTTGCAGGCGTTCACGCCGCGACGAGACGATCGCCATTTCGCTGAGCGAAAACAGGCCGTTCAATAAGATGAGCACCGGCACCAATATCAGTTCGAGCAGCGCGCCTTGCATCTTCTGTGCCATAATCGTGAGGCAGGCGGAGAGCGAATACTGCTTTCTGTTCTACCCGGCGAATCTATGCACCGTGCGCCGAACTGCGATTTCTATCTTTTCGGGCTGACTCCATTCTGAAAAATCTCATATGTCCGGTATTTCACGCGCAGCCAAAGCCGCGATACTCGTTTCGGCGCTGGGTTATTTTGTCGATATCTATGACCTGCTGCTCTTTCTGATCGTGCGCAAACCGAGCCTCGCGTCACTCGGCATACCCGATACGGGCCTTGCCGAATACCTGTTCAGCATACAGATGGCGGGTATGCTTGTCGGCGGTATTTTTTGGGGCGTCTTGGGCGACAAAAAAGGCCGGCTTTCGGTGCTATTCGGCTCGATCACCATGTATTCACTCGCCAACATCGCCAACGCCTTCATCACCAATATTGAACAGTACGCCATTCTGCGCTTTGTTGCCGGCATCGGTCTCGCCGGTGAGCTTGGCGCCGGAGTCACCTTGGTTTCAGAACTGATGCCGAAAGACAAACGCGGCTATGGCACGATGATTGTCGCCGGCTTCGGCATTTTCGGGGCCGTTGCGGCCAGCCTGATCGGTAAATTCCTCACTTGGCAGACCGCCTATATTATTGGCGGTGTCGGCGGTATCGCGTTGCTGCTGCTGCGCATCGGAGTTACCGAATCGGGAATGTTTGAAAAAGTGCTGCAGCACGATGTCGCGCGCGGATCGTTTTTGAGCCTGTTCGCCAACCGTGCCCGGGCTTTCAAATACCTCAACTGTATTCTGATCGGAGTGCCTTTATGGTTTGTCGTGGGTATTCTCATCGGGCGTGCGGATAAATTCGGCGCAGCGCAGCACGCTCTGTTTACCCCCGACCCGGGTATCGCCATCGGCATCACCTATTTCACGCTTGCGCTCGGAGATTTTGTCGCCGGCGCGCTCAGCCAGTTTATCGGTTCGCGGAAAAAAATCGTCCTCTATTGGCAACTGATGAACATCGTTGCGATTACTTTGTTTTTGCTGTCGAGCGGCTACAGCGAAGTGTATTTCTACGGCTTCTGCGCGGTTTTAGGATTCATAAACGGCTACTGGGCAGTGTTCGTGACAATCGCCGCAGAACAATTCGGCACCAATATCCGTTCGACGGTAACAACGACGGTGCCCAATTTTGTGCGCGGCAGCGTCTCGGTGATGACGCCGCTGTTCCTGTTTTTGACGGGAAAATTCGGCAAATCGGCAAACGATCTCTCAGGCATGATACCGGCGGCATTCATCGTCGGCGCCATCGCCTTTCTGTTAGCTTTGTGGGCCTTAAGCGGGCTCGAAGAATCGCATGGCAAAGACCTCGACTATAATGAGGTGGCGTAAGCCGCAGGCGTTGTTCAAGATTTGAGCTTCACAAACTTACGTTTGCCCGCACGCAAAATAAAATCTTCGTTTACCAAAAGCTTAAAATCGGTCAGCACTGTTTCACTGCCGTCGGCTTCGACGCGGTAAATCGACTTCTGTTCGATCATGCGTCGCGCTTCGGAATTTGACGGAGCAAGACCTGCTTCTTTGACGATCGCGACTAACTGCGCGCCTTTGCTGTAACGGAATTCTGGAATATCCTGCGGCAGCCCGCGATCTTTCGGGTTATGCACCTTGTTCCATTCGTCGGCAGTCGCCGTGGCAATTTCGGTCGAGGTAAAACGTGCCGTAATTTCGCGCGCGAGATCTGCCTTTGCCTGCTTCGGGTGCAGGCTGCCATCAGCGATTGACTTTTTGATTCCTTCGACATCCGCCACCGATTTGTCTGAGAGCAGCGTGTAATACAGCATCATGAGCTCATCGCTGATGCTCATCAGTTTGCCGTAAATGTCAGCCGGGGCCTCTTGTATGCCGATGTAATTGCCGAGTGATTTCGACATCTTCTTCACGCCGTCGAGGCCGACGAGCAGCGGTGTCATCATCACACACTGCTGCGCTTGGCCATAAGCTGCCTGCAGATCGCGACCGACGAGCAGGTTGAATTTCTGATCGGTGCCCCCGAGTTCGATATCACTCTTCAGCGCCACCGAATCATACCCCTGCATCAACGGGTACATGAATTCAACGAGTGAAATCGGTGCGCCCGCGGCGTAGCGTTTCGAGAAATCATCGCGCTCCAGCATGCGGGCGACGGTATATTTTCCCGTCAGATGCAGCATATCTTCAAGCTTCAGATCGTTCAGCCAGTGCGAATTGAATACGATTTCTGTCTTTTGCGGATCAAGTATTTTGAACACCTGCTCTTTATATGTTTTCGCATTGGCTTCGACCTCTGCGCGGGACAAAACCTTGCGCGTTTCAGATTTTCCGGTCGGGTCACCGATCATCGCCGTATAATCGCCGATCAAAAACAGCACGTGATGGCCATATTTCTGAAACTGGCGCAGTTTCTGGATAAGCACCGTATGGCCCAGATGCAGGTCAGGCGCTGTCGGGTCGAACCCGGCTTTCACCCGCAACGGTATCTTCTTATTATGTGCATCGAGTAGCTTTTTGCGAAACTCGTGGACCGGCAGTACCTCTTCAATACCGCGCGTGAGTTCTTGAAATTGCTCTTCGAGCATGGCAGGCAATTCGATCTTTTCGTGAGTAGACATCTGCTGGTATTTTTTCCGGGAAAACTCAGGGCGACGAGTAGAAATGGCGCTCGGCGCTTGTCAGGTTTTATCCCATCGTTCCATACGTTCGCGGCGCTCATGGCGAAAGTTTGTAACTTCAAGCCTAAGACCGTCGGGGTCAGTAAAATAGATGGCATAATAATCTGGCGCGTATTCGCGGTGGTACTGCGGTATCGAGACGTTGATACCTGCCGCGCGCATGGCCTGCGCTGCACGGTCGACATCTTCTTCTTTGTCGACGCGCAGACAAAAATGGTGCAACCCCGGTGATTCGCTGTCAAACTCGCGCGACTCGCGAGCCTGACGAATGACGAAACCGAATTGGCGGTTGAAATACTGCACATGCGGATTGCCATTGAGGACAAACCGGTTTTTTCTGAAGCCGAGTATTTCGCCGAGCACGGTGTCGTAGTATTTCTCTGAATCGCTGAGCGAGCGCACCGAAAAATAGACGTGGTCTATGCCGATAACTTCAGCGTGCATAACATTGCCTGCAGGGGCAAAGCAGCGTGTAAACGGTTTTACCTGTCATGTAGGCAGTGAGGTCAGGAAGCATGAGCAGACAAAGCTGCCGCGTCGTTCTCACGGGCGGCCCTGGCGGGGGTAAAACGACGGCTGCAGACCTCTACCGCCGCGAAATCGGCGATGAGGTCGTCATTGTTCCCGAGGCAGCCACGCTGCTTTATGTGGGCGGTTTTCCGCGCACAGGCAAAAAGGGGGTGCGCCGTGCGACGCAGCGCGCCATTTACCATGTGCAGAAAAATCTCGAAGAGGCGCACGCCGAAGCTTACCGCAGCAGGGTATTACTCTGCGACCGCGGCACGATCGACGGCGCGGCGTATTGGCCGGGTGATCCGATGCTGTTTTTCAAACACCTCGAGACGACGCTCGAGCGCGAACTTGCCCGCTACGATGCTGTCATTTTTTTCGAAACAGCTGCGGTCGGCGGCATTTCGATTGAAGGTGGTAACCCGGCCCGCATCGAGTCTTTGCCCGACGCCGTTATGCTCGACAGGCGCCTGCGCGAACTGTGGTCGAGGCACCCTCACTACGTGCTCGTACCGCACCAAAAGTCCTTTATCCACAAAGTCAACAAAGGCCTCGAAGAATTGGCAAAAGTCGTCGCGCACTACCGCCAAAAGCGGATGCCAACCTGATTGACGCGGCGTTTTACTGCGCGAGTCGAACCCATGGCCGGCAAAAAAGCAGCATCCCCCACCCATTTACCGGCGGATCTCACTTTTGAGAAGGCGATAGCCGATCTCGAGGCCATTACCGACAAGTTAGAAGATGGCAAAGAGTCACTCGAAGAATCTATGAAGCTCTATGAATATGGCCTTGCACTCAAAGAATTCTGCGAACTGAAGCTTAAAGAAGCTGAGGGTAAATGGCTGATGCTCAAAAAGCAGAAAGACGGCTCGGTTGTCGCTGAAGAATTACCCAATGATAAAATTCCCGAATCGAACGAACTGCAGGGGCAAATGTTTTGAAGCAGGAAATTCGCCTTGCGATCGAAGAAACCTTCAGGGCGGCCGAATCGTCGCTGACGGCGAACCTCGCTGAAGCTTCATTCATTCCGCAGGTTGCCGCCGCAGCCACCTTGCTCGCCGAATCAAAGAACCGCATTCTCACTTGTGGAATGGGTAAATCGGGCCTGATCGCGCGCAAAGTCGCGGCGACGCTCACTTCGACAGGCTCACCCGCCGTGTTTCTACACCCCGCCGACGCACTGCATGGCGACATCGGTAACCTGCAATCAAAAGAAGTTGTACTCGCATTTTCGAACTCCGGGGAAACGCGTGAAATCGTCGAGTTGCTACCGCACATCAAACGCCTGACCGGCAAGCTGATTGCCGTCACACAAAAAGCAGATAGCACGCTCGCCCGCGACGCCGACGCCGCAGTAATCTACTCCATCACCCGCGAGGGGTGCCCGCTCGAGCTGGCGCCGATGGCTTCTACCACAATGTCCCTCGTGATCGGCGACGCGATTGCGACAGCGCTCATTAAACTGCGCAAATTCCGCCGCGAAGACTTCGGCAAATACCACCCCTCGGGTACTTTGGGCAAAAAATTGCTTACGCGCGTGCACGATGTTATGCAACAGAATGATAAGATTCTCATTGCGCGCGAAACACGTTTTCAAGATATACTGCCGCGCATGATCAGCGCAAACCTTGGTTGCATGATTATTATCGGCAGCAAGGGTCATTTGCGGGGAATTCTGACCGACGGCGACATCAAACGCCAGTTGGAACATTTTGCGCGCTCACCAGAGAAATTATTTTCCGCGACCGCCGGCGAAATCATGACCCCCGACCCAATTTCGATACGCGACGCCGCGCTTGTCGACGAGGCTTTTGCTCTGATGCAGGAAAAAAAAACATATACCCTACCCGTGGTCAACGCGCAAAAAAAACCGATCGGCGTCGTGCGCATGCACGACCTGATGATATCCTGAGTGATGGAATAAAAGATGTCCAATACCGAACAAAAAGTCGAAAAAGCCATACGCAAATTGCAGAGAGACCGCATCGTCGTCTTTCGCATCAATGCGCTGACGCGCATCGGCCGCGACGAACTGATGAATATCTTCGCGCGGCTGTTCGACGAATTTCAGCTCAACCCGGCGCTGTTGTTTAACCTCTACTCGGCCGTCGTAGAAATTATTTTCAATGCAATTAAAGCGAATGCCAAACACGTCATTTTTAAATCTGAGGTAAGGCTCAAACTCATACGGCAGAAATTTGACGATATCGACGACCTGCTGGAAATTATCTTTCGTGAAGAGATGCTGCGCGATTTTATGACGCGGCACATCGTCCCTGAAAAACTGAAGAAACGCGTCAATACGGTGCTGCAACTTACCGAAAAAAAGCGCACCGGGCGCACTGCAGGGCTCAGCCCGCGTGACATGCAGCTGCTCGCTGAGTTTAACCAGCTGCTTGAAAGCGAAGAAGTATTCATCCACTTTACCATGGCGATGACCGACGACAAAATTGTGTTTAATGTGGTGAACGACATACCGATTCTCGCGAAAGACATGGACCGCATCCAGCAAAGCCGCACGACGCACCGCAAACTTTATGATGAAGGGCGCTCGACCGATTATTTCGGCCCCGACTATATCGACGTAACGGAATCGGCGGGTTTCGGTATCGCGATGGCAGACGAAATTTACTACGAAATGGGTCTCGACCCATTGGAACATTTCACGATCTCGGCTTCAGAAGGCGCTACTCGCGCGGTGATGCACTTTCCGCGCGCGAAATTTTCACTTTGAGAATACGTTATTGCGCGGTTGTGGCGTGCTGCGCCAAAAACGCCGCCGCCTGATCTATTTGCTTCACCACAGCCTCGGGGTTGGTCGACCCCTCGCCGCGCCGGCGTTTGATCGATGACAACGGGTGAAAAAAATCCGTGGGGAAACTCAGCGGGCTCCCGGCAATACTTTTCCAGTCATCGGCGCTCAGCGTTTCGAGTCGTTTATTGTGCTTTTCAGCATAAGCCACCGCATTGCCGGCCACGGCGTGTGCATCTCTGAACGGCGTCTGTTTTTCGCGCACAAGGTAATCCGCCACATCGGTCGCCAGCGCAAAACCGCGCGACAGATTCTCGACAACCCTCGCCTCATGAAAGCGGATATTTTGCAGAATTTCGCGCATGCCCAATAAACCCTGCCGTGCCTGGCCGATGCTGTCGAACAGATAGACTTTGTCTTCTTGCAGGTCGCGGTTATAGGTCAGCGGCAGGCCTTTCAGGTTGGTAATCAGCGCCTGCAGGTTGCCGTTCACTCTGCCCGCTTTGCCGCGCAACAGTTCGGCGATATCCGGATTTTTTTTCTGCGGCATGATCGACGAACCTGTCGTGACTGCATCACCGAGTGTGATATAACCGAATTCGGTAGAGTTATAGATGATAATATCTTCACAGAAGCGCGAAATGTGCAAAAATAGGCGTGTAACCCAAAAGTGGTAGTTCAGCTGGTAATCGCGGTTTGCCACCGCATCCATGCTGTTCGCATACGGTGCCACGAAACCCAACTCGGAGGCAGTCATCGCCCGATCGATTGCATAGTTGGCGCCGCCGAGCGCGGCTGCACCAAGGGGCGAGTGGCGCAGCGAACCGGCAGTAAAATCTGCGAGTTCAAGATCGCGCGCAAATTGCCAGAAATAGGCCAGCAGATAATGCGAGAGCAACACGGGTTGTGCAATCTGCAAATGCGTATAGCCGACCCAGACCGTATCTTTTGCCGATTTCGCCAGTGCTAACAGTTGCTCGAGCAGCTTCACCAGATCGGCACGCTGCTCAGAGAGTGCCTCGCGCACAAATAAATGCGTATCGACCGCAACCTGATCATTGCGCGAACGACCGGTATGCAGTTTTTTCCCCGCCTCACCGATAATTTCGGTTAGGCGCGATTCGACGTGCATGTGAATGTCTTCGAGCGCTGCGGAAAACGGCATTGTACCGGCGGCAATTTCTTTTTCGACCTGCTGCAGCCCTTTTTCGATGGCGGTGAATTCTTGTTCGCTCAGCACAGCAATGCGCCTGAGCATGCGCGCATGCGCAAGCGATGCGCGGATATCTACTTTGTAGAGGACATGATCGAATGAAATCGATTCCGAAATTTCTTCGGTGATTTTTGACGGCGGCGCTTCAAAGCGGCCGTGCCAAAGTTTGTCGGTTTTCTCCCCTCTCCCTCCGGAAGACTCGCTTACGGTCTCCGTCTTCGGCGAGGGGTTGGGGGTTGGGGTCATAGCGCCAGTTTTGCCAGATCCCGTTCGCGCAGGTACTGCGGATACAGTTCGTAGAGCGGTTCGAGCAGCGGCAACAGACGCATCGCGCGCGGCAGGTTCCCTTTCGGAATTACTTCTTTGCGCGCGAGCGCCTGCATCAGGTTTACCTGACCATGCCAGAAATAGTGCGCCACATCCGCCGCGAGCGTAAACTCGACTTCGGGTTCAAACGCCCGCGCCGCATCGCCGGTCAGCACCTGCTTTGACTTGTCTTCGGTAGAACCATCAAGCGCGATCGCGCCGTCGGGTGCGCTGTAGTTGAAGCGAATTTTGAGTCCTGAGTTTTTGAGCGGGGCAAACAGTTTCGGATCTGCCTGCACTTTGAGGAAATATTTTCCCAGAATATCGTAGAGCCCGGCTTCATCTTTGAAGATCGCCTTGAGTTTTTTTGCCGCCCCCGTTGTGCGCGCTGCTTTGAGCTCTGATTTCGAGACCGGAATCGGTTTGAGGTCTTGCTGGTAAGCCTCGCGCACAATTTCGCGCACCGCATCGGCCGAAACCGGTTGCGGGTTATTGAGCATGGCGCCGTCTTCGAGAGCAGTTTTTACGACCTGCTCGAGTTTCTGCAGTCCGTCCTTGACGCCTGCATCGCGCAAGTTGAGCGCGTGGCCGCACAAGGCGTTGAGCTTCTGATTCATCGCACGCAATTTGCCGGCGAGCGACTGAGCGCGCTGCTTGGTGAGCCATTCGTCGACAAGCCCAAGTTGTGTCACCGCCTGGTTAACGGCGAAATTGTCAAAGCGCGAGACAAACTGGTTGAGTTCTTTAACCGGGTAAAAACCGCTGTCGCCGAACACCTGCGCAACGCGGGCATAACGCGCAGCCGAGCTTTCCATGTTGTGCTCGACGCTGAACGGCAGAATGATGCTGTTCGCGAGGCCGTGCGGAATATGGTAAACTCCGCCCAACGCATGGCTGACACCGTGGACGATACCGACGCCACCGTGGTTAAACGCCACCGCAGCGAGAAACGATGCCGTCAGCATTGCGCCACGCGCGTTGAGATCGTTGGGCACCGCAACTGCCTGCAGAATATTCTGCACAATGAGTTCGATCGCGTAGAGCGCGAGCGCGTCCGATACCGGGTTGGGGTTCTGACCCGCATAACATTCAATCGCATGCGTCAGCGCGTCCATGCCAGTAGCCGCAGTCACTTTGCCGGGCATCGTCGCCGTCATTTCAGGATCAAGAATCGCTATATCGGGCAAAAAGTAGTCTTCGGCAAACGGTAGCTTCACCGAGTTGGCATCGTCAGAAACCATCGCAAACTGCGTTACCTCTGAGCCGGTACCCGACGTGGTCGGAATAAACACGGAGGGTAACAGGCGGTCTTTGAGCAGCTGGGCTCCCATGTGCTGCTGCAGCGGCCCACCTTTGACCATCAGCAAGTTGATGACCTTCGCCGAATCGAGCACCGAACCACCACCGACGGCAATCACCATATCGCACTTGTTCGCGCGCCCCAACTCGGCGGCTTCGGTAACTACTTTAAGTTCGCTGTTGGGGGGTACATTGTCATACGTCGCGGCGATCGAGATTGCTGAACCCGCAAGCCCCTCTTGGACCTTTTTCGCAAGCCCCGCGGAAACGATGACCTTATCGGTCACCAACAGCGCACGTTTACCGGGAAAACCGGCAAGTTCTTCGCCGAGGCGTGAGGCAAGGCCGATGCCATAACGCACCTTTGTGGGAAGTGAAAACTGAAAATAATCGGGTAACATGAGGTACAATTGTATGCCGAGAGAGGGCGACAACCAATTCGGATAGTTGAGCCCCCTCATTACCGATGCCTCGACAGCATGGCGGCCAGAAAAGAAATGGGCTCCATGAAACAATTCGGTATCTATCTCGCCATTTTCGGTGCTGCTTCGTTTGTTCTCAACATGATGCACTTAGAGTTTCGCATTCTCAGCTGGATTGACAGCTGGGGACGCACCACGGGTATCGCGATTCGCATTGGCCTGATCGTACTCGGTGCCGTCGTGTTTTTCATCGGCATGAAACGCGACAAGGCCGCTGCGTCAGAATAACCGGCGTAAGGTTTCGCTACGGCCGAATGGGCGGCCGATGATGCATCCGCATTGGGAGCAACAGTGAATCTGATTCAGACATCGATTCTGCGTCCGGTCTTTGCCTGGATTCTCATGTCGGGGCTGATTGTGTTCGGCGCTGTCGCTGCCGGCAAGCTGGGCGTCAGCCAGCTGCCCGATATTGACTTTCCGATTCTGACCGTCAACGTCACCTACGAAGGCGCCACACCCGAGGTCGTCGAATCGACGCTGCTGATTCCGATTGAAGAACGTCTGCTCGGCATCGAGGGCCTGAAACAGATGCGCTCGACCGCACGGCAGGGCTCGGGCCAGGTCGTGCTTGAACTCGATCTGCGACGCAACGTTGACGTTGCACTACAAGAAGTACAGGCAGCGCTCAGTCAGTTGCGCCTGCCGGTGGGTATTGACCCTCCCGTAATCTCGAAAACGAATCCCGAAGATCAGCCTTTCATGTTCATCGGCGTGTTTGCGGATAAACCGCTGCACGAGTTACTCGTCTGGGTCGATGTGTTTTTGCTCGACCAATTTCGTTTTATTCCCGGCATCGGCGAAGCCTCTGTCGCGGGTTATCCCGAGCGCAACCTGCGCGTGTGGCCCGATATGGCTGCGATGCGCCGCTATGACATCACCGTCTCTGATCTCGTCACCGCGATTGAAACGCAGCATATTGAGAGCACCGCGGGGCAATTCATCAAAGGGAAAGATGAGTTCCGTGTCCGCTGGATGGGTGAAGCAGCCTCGCCGAAAGACCTGTCGCGCGTGCGCATTCTGCGGCGCGGCGGCGAAAACATCTATGCTTCCGGGGCTGCGCTAACTATCGGTGATGTAGCACGCGTCGAAGACGCGCTCAGCGACCAGCGCCGGCTCGCGCGCCTCAACGGTTCTGACCGGCAGGGCATCGGAATCGGCATACGCAAGCAACGCGGGCAGAACGAAGTTGCACTCGCCGATGCCGTACACAAGAAGGTCGCCGAACTGCAGAGCCAATTGCCCGAGGGTACCACGCTGCAGGTGAACATTGACTTCTCCCGCTCGACCAAAGCTACGGTTTTCACGACTTATGAAAAGCTGATCGTCGCCGCGCTTGTGACGATTCTCGTGTGTTTTGCCTTTCTCGGCAGCTATCAGGGAGCTCTCAATATCATATTTTCGATACCGACCTCGATCGTCGGTACGTTTCTGATCATTTACTTCGCCGGTTTTACGCTCAACCTATTCACGCTGCTGGCGCTGACGCTCGCGATCTCTATTGTCGTCGACGACGCGATCATGCTGCTCGAGAATATCATTCGCCATTACCGCATGGGCAAAAATGCCGCGCAGGCAGCGTATGACGGTTCGATGGAGATTTTGCCCGCGGCGAGCGCAGCCACGCTCGCAGTCATTGCGGTATTTCTGCCCGTCGTCGTCATGGATGGAGTCATCGGTCGTTTCTTTTTCCAATTCGGCATCGTCATGTCGGCTGCGGTACTGCTCTCGCTCGTCGAAGCGGTGACGATTACCCCGATGCGCTCGGCTGCTTTTCTCTCGACGGGCCCCAAGACCGGTCGCCTCGAGACCTATCTTGAACAGCGTTTTGAACAGCTTGCCCAATTCTACGCCCGTTACCTGACAAAGGTGCTACGTCATCCGAAAATGGTGAGCCTCGCCTCTTTGCTTCTATTTACCCTGTCATTACTGCTCATCTATCAGGTACGGCAAGAATTCGTGCCGCAACAGGATCAAGATTACATCATCATCAGCGGGCAGGCGCCGGCCGGTTCGTCGCTTGCTTACACGGTAAATAAGGCCAAGGAGCTCGAGGTGTTCGTCGGCAAACACCCCGACGTCGAACGCTTTTTCACCAGTGCGGGCGCCGGCGGACTTGCGGCCGAAATTAACCAATTCACCATGTTGGTGAAATTCAAACCGCGCGCGCAGCGGAAAAAAGGCCACATCGAAATCATGAACGATTTGAGGAAAGACTTCAAATCGGTTCAGGGCGTACGCGCAGCGCTCAGGGACTTCTCGGCGCGTGGCCTGACTTCGGGTCGCCAGTACCAGGTTTCTTTTAATATCTTTGGCAGCGATCTCGAAACCCTCGACGCGAAGGCAAAAGAAATTATGGATCGCCTCAACGCTGAAGGTCTTACACAAGATCTCGATACAGATTTCAAACGCAATTTCCCCGAACTGCTAATTGCGCCAAACCGCGAGGCAATGGCCGCGCGTTCGGTCTCGATTCAAACCGTTGCCGCGACTTTGGGTGCCACCGTAGCGGGTCAGCGCCAAGGACGTTTTACCGCAGACGGCAGGCGCTACGACATCCGCATAAAATTGCCCGACGAAAAAATTTCATCGCCCAAAGACATCGGCAGCATACTTGTGCGCAATACCGCAGCGAATACAGTACCGCTCTCCGAACTGGTCACCTTCACCGAGCGTAAGACCTTTCAGTCGATCATTCGTGTCAACCGCCAGCGTGCGATCGGCATCTTTGGCTCGGTCGCGGCAGGAAAATCGCAGGCGAGCGTGCTTGCGCGAGCGCAGAAAATCGCCGCCGAGGTATTGCCCAAAGGCTACGCATTTGCGCTCGAAGGCGGCGCGGCGGGGCTCGCGGAATCTTTCAAGAGTTTGAACCTTGCATTATTTTTAGGCATCCTCATTGCCTACATGATTCTTGCCGTGCAGTTCAATTCATTCGTGCACCCGCTTTCGGTGCTGGTCGCCCTGCCCTTCAGCGTTACCGGCGCTCTCATCACCTTGTGGATTTCAGGCGTATCACTCAACCTATTCAGTTTCATCGGCCTTGTGGTATTGATGGGCATCGCGAAGAAAAATTCCATTCTACTCGTCGAATTCACTAACCATGTACGGCAGGCATCAGACGTACCGGTGCGCGACGCGCTCGTGTCCGCATGCCCCGTTCGGCTGCGGCCGATTCTGATGACTTCGGCCGCAACCGTGATCGCTGCGCTGCCGCTCATTATCGGCAGCAGCATCGGTCAAGAAACCCGCACGCCGATCGGTCTGACGATCATCGGCGGTACGATTGTTTCGACAGTCTTCACGCTGTTTGTCGTGCCCTGTATTTATCTGCTGCTGACAAAATGCGAAAGGCACAGACAGACATTGCTCACCGTAAAGGCGCATGCGGATATGCCAATCACCGCACCCGGTACCGACGCCGCAGAAGCTTCTGCGCCTGCGACAAAACCGCGGCGCCGCAAAGTAAGTTTGTAACTTATTTTATTGTGCAGCCGGTGGATTTGCCGGTTGCGGAGCTGATGGAGTGGTTGCCGGAGCGGGTGCAGCCGGTGTGGGTTGCGTCGTATTCTCGCCCTGCTGGTTGCCTGATTTTTGATGACCGGGACGCGGATGGTGACGTCTGTGGCCTGCGCGGCGATGGCCGCCGCGGCCACCGCGATGCTCTTTCATGACAATGTTGATCGCGCCGGGCATAACCGCCACTTCGTCGGCGATGCCCACCGGCTGTTCAGCGAGCAGGTTAAACCCAGCCAAAAGCGCTGCAACGACCAGCGACGCGCATAATTCGTAGAACAAGGTTCGTTTCATTTTTCCCCGTATGCCCAATTAGACGGGGAAACAAAGGTGTATAAGACAGCTTAATTCAGTTTTTGCAGCATCGCCACTGCCCTAGCCACTTTTGCATCAATCGATTCCGGTGGTGCGGTGCGCATTTCGCCCGGCGCATTCGCTTCGCGGATTTTCAACGATTCCTCTTCATTAGCCGCAGCAGGTCTGCTGGCGGCCTTTTTTGCCACGCCTTCGCCGGTGTCGTGCAATAGGCATTTGAGGGCAAAAACAAAGCTGTCGCCGATCTTTTCGAGCATCGGCTTGTGGTTGGCATTGCGGTAAAAACCGTAAGCCACGAGGGGCATCTCTTTTTCAAAATAGAACAGGTCGCCGAGGCGTATCAGCCCGGTCTTGTAACCGATGACGTTGAATACTTTACCGGCTTCAAAATATCTACCCTGATTAAACAGCAGATTGCCTTTTCTCATCAGCTCGGCTTTTTGCGCATCATTGAGTGCCATCACTACTCCCTCTCAGGCGATCATGCCGGAAAACCGGTGATTTCGCCTAATTGATTGTCGGCCAAACCCGGAAATTAGTCGAGCCGGCTATTCGCGCCTCAGGCAGACCAGAGCAATATCGTCGGATAACGCCGACGGCCCGGCAGCGGTCAGCGTCGTGCCCGTAAATTGTTCAATCTCGCGTGACACGCCGCTGAGAATCTGTTCGGTCGTCGCGCTCTTGGCCGCAAGCCCC
>JAEUSA010000314.1 GCA_016788945.1 Leptospiraceae bacterium | reverse complement strand
TTCGAATTCCACAATGCGATCGAAGCGGTGTTCACGGTCATCCGCAGCCTCAACAAGGTCGTCGACGACTATAAACCCTGGTCGCTTGCAAAAGAGAACATGGCCGAATGTGCACTGCTCTTGAACACGCTGCTCCGCGCGATAGCCGTGATGCTGCTTTACCTGCGCCCGGTACTGCCTGAAAAGACGACGGAGTTACTCTCTATTCTGCAGGTGACATCGAAGCAAGAATTCCCCGAAGCGTTGTCAGAAGTTAGCTTTGCCGAGCAGAAGCTGGAGACATGGCCGATGCTGTTTCAGAGAATGGAATTTAAAGCCGAATAAAGGTCGTGCGGCACTGGGTAACCCTTCGATCGCCTGCACCCCCGGAAAGCCTCGCGATTCGCAGAGCCGAATCGCTGCCAGCACGGCTTGGATGGCCGCCTGGCCGGCGGCGCACACGGAGGTGCATGGCCGACGGCTAAAGCGCTTCGCTGCTTTCCGGTGGCGCGAAGCCCCGGCGCTCCGGCGGGTTACCCTGCGGACGGTGTCTGCAATTGCACGTAATTCTGCAGGCCCATCTTTTCGATCAGGCCCAGCTGGGTTTCGATGAAATCGACGTGGCCTTCTTCTGATTCGAGAATGTCGGCGAATACCTTGCGCGTGACGTAGTCGTTGACGCTTTCGCAATACGAGATGGCCGATTTGAGCTGCGGCAGAACTTCCATTTCGAGTGCGAGATCTGCCTTGAGAATTTCTTCAACATTTTCGCCGATGCGCAGCCGACCAAGATCTTGCAGATTGGGTAACCCTTCAAGGAATAAAATGCGCTCGATCAGGCGGTCTGCATGCTTCATCTCGTCGATCGATTCTTTATGCTCATATGAGGCAAGTTTTTCCATGCCCCAGTTCTTGAGAATTTTAGCGTGCAAAAAGTATTGGTTGATTGCTGTCAGTTCGTTCTTTAGATGGGAGTTCAGTAGTTCAATGACCTTCTTATCGCCTTGCATAGGGCTCTGATAGCAGAGCGCAATACACTGACGATCAGAATTCAAGGTTATATATCACAGGGTGCACCGCACACGGTCAGAATAACCAACCTGATAGATTATTGTTGACTCGCGCCGTTGGCTTTTATCAGACTGCCCGCTATGTCCAAAGACGCGAAAGACGCTGCGCTCGAATCGGCAACGCATGCACCGTGGCAGCGCGAGTTCTTTAAGAATATTGACATCTTCATGCAAGCAGGTCTCAAAGAAGACAAGGCCAAAGAACTACTCATCAAATACCTGAAACTGTCAGTCGACACACCGATTCCCCGCGTGATGGAGACTTTTAAGGACGAAAATAAACTCGAAGAAGTCGGCGTATTTACCCAGCGCGATGAGAAATTGCGCGATTTTATGATCGAGTTTCTTACCCCGATGCTCAAGAAATTTCACATCGAGGGTGAAGAAAATCTCGCCGAAATTCTGCCGCTGTTGGGTAAATATCCGGTAACGCTGATCTCTAACCATTTGAGCCATTTCGATACCGCCGCTATTTATGGCCTGCTGTTCAACCACAGTAAAGAAGCGCGCCGCCTTGCCGATGCGATGGTGTTCATCGCCGGCCGCCTGGTGTTCCTCGCCGACTTTACCCGCCTAGGTCTCTATACCATCGAAAGCCTACTGGTCTGCTCGAAACGCGATATGACCGACAACCCCGGTATGGCCGACCTGATGACACGCATCAACATGCGCTCTTTCAGGCAGGCAGCCGACCTGCAAAAACAAGGCAAGGTCATCTGTATTTTTCCCGAAGGCACGCGCAGCCGTACCGGCCGCCTGATCACCTTTGTCGACACGGTCTACCACTATGTCATGAACAAGGTGATTGTACCGATCTCGCTCGTCGGCACCGATAAAATTCTACCGGCCGAAAGTTTCTTGTTCCAGCAGGCAACAGGAAAACTCGTCATCGGCAAGCCAATTCTTGTGGGCAAGCTGCACGGCGAGGCAGGCAAAACCTTTCCCGATAGCATTCAGCGCCTTGAAATCCCAGAGGTCGAAAATAAAAAGCAGTTCGTCATCGATTCCCTCGCGCTGCTCATCGGCCAGAACCTCGACCGCCACATGCACGGTACCTACCGCAATCTGTACCTCGACGATGGCAAAACCAAAAAGAAGAATATTCTGATCAAAGCGGCACCGTCGCCGCAGGCCGAAGTCGGTATCATCGGCCATAGCCCCGGTGCTACCGCGATGGCTGCGGTACTCGCCAACAAGCAGGTCAACATACGCATCTACCTGCCGAATGCCGAAAAGGCCAAAGCCTTCAATGAAGTGAATACCGATATCGACAATTTTCCGCTGTTTAAGCTACCCCCCAACATCGCGTTCACCGCCGACCCGAAAGACCTCGCCAAATGTTCGATCTATATTCAGGGCGTTCGCCCATGGGAAATCGAAGAATATTACGAACAGGTGACGCCGATTCTCAACCAATCATATGCAACCATTGGAGGCATCGTGAAGGGCTTCACCGGTTCAAAATACGGGCTCATTTTTGAAGACCTCGAAAAAATCTTCAAGATCAATCCGGCACGCTTTGCCGTCATGTCTGGGGCGAATTACCCCGAGCAGATTCTCGAACGCAAACCGGGTGGATTTGAACTCGCGGCGATCAACACCTCTCTGGTCAATGACCTAATCGATTTCTTCTCTACAGGGTACGTATTCACCCGCCCGGCGGTCAATCCGTATGATGTGCGCGGCGTGCAGCTGGGCGGAGCTCTTAAGAACGTCTATGCGGTCGGTGTAGGGCTCGTCGACGGCTACTATGAGAAGAACCTCGGCGGTAACAACGATTCAACCCTCTTTCATCTCGCGCACCGCGTTTCGGCCGATATGGCCAACAGGGTCGTTGAAATGGGCGGCCGTAAATCGACTCTCGCAGGCGTCGCGGGTATTACCGACCTGATGCTCAGCTGCTTCGGCCAAGACAGCCACGACCGCCAATATGGCCATGACTACGTCTTCGACGTGCACGACAAAAAGAAGATGCTTTCGGGCGTCTACGGCATTCGCGCACTGCCGAAACTGGTACGCCTGCGCGAAGAAAAATACCCGATTGCCAAGGCAATCCATGACGTTATCGCCGACGGCAAAGACCTCGATGACGCGATTGACCGCATCGCCATGACGTTCGGCCAGGCACGTTCGGTTCAGTTTCGGGATTAGCAATCACCAAATAGCCGAGAAAACCGGCCATATGCCATTGCTCGTGCAATTAAATCAACTTTGTTGATTTAATTGCTTAAACAAACGACATAACTCCACGATAATTATTATGTGGAATACGTAGCTTTCTTGTTCCTCGGCCTCGGGGTTCTGCTGGTGCTCGCGGGAGTGCTGCTGCAGGCAAGGGATGCCCGCGCGGGAACACCCACAGGACTCGATGGCTACCTCGCCTCGAGCCGCACCGCAGAAGCGGCGCTCGGCATTACCGTAAAATCTCAACCTAAACTCGCGACGACCCCGGTCGAACCGCCCGCTGTCAGCATTTCCCCGGCCGCAACCCCGCAGGCGCATCCGGTACCCGGCAGTTTCCAGTTCGTACAACAAGAGGCTCCCATTGCACCTGCGCCGCCACCACAACCCGCCGTTGCGGTCAGTGTCGGGCAGAAAAATCCGCGGCTGTTTGAGAAATTCGCCTATCTCTACCTCGATTCGAGCCAGCGCAACGTCTATGACGGCGCCGGCAGCGTGGCGGCCTTTGATCTCAGCGAAGTCAATGGCATACGCCGCTTTGGTCGCGGTGTGTTTTCGTATGACGGTTTTGGTTTCTATTTTGACCATTCGAGCGGGCAGGAGCGCTTTCCGCTGACCAACCTCAAGACCGTCGGTTTTTACCCGAACTGCGTGGCGCTCACGTTCCGCACGAACCAGCCGGTTGCTTTACTCTTCATGGAAGAAACCGAAAGTATCCGTAAGGTGCTCGAAACCTTCCGGGTTGAAAGCGCCTCGTGATCCGCCTGTGGTGAGCGGAGTCGAACCATGCGGGCGTATGACTTTGGCACACATAACAAAACCGTAAAGCGCGATAAAAGCCGCTACTTTTCGTACGCCTTCATCTTACTGCTCGTCGCCGCATTCGGCGCATTTGTCTACTACGTGATACTCAACTCGCCGCGTATCATGTTCTATTTTCGCGAGAACAAATATTCAGAAATTGAACGCCTGCATGCGCGCGCGATTGAAGTGATTCGCGCGATGCCCGCCGATGCAACACCTGCTGGCCGTGGCAAAACTCTCGCGCAGCTGCCCGGTGATGTCACCGATTTTTTCGACATGGCGCACAGCCTGCAAAAAGACCATCGCGAAGATCCGATTCTCTACTACCACGAAGCCACAGTTTATGATGAATTGGTTCGCAAACAGGTGATGGAAAAGTCGCCGGCCTTACTCGTCATGATGTTCCGCGAATTCATCGCGCGCCCTGAGTTCCCGCCCGAATTCGACCAAGATCTCTGGCAGAAAGCGCTCTTAACAGGGCGCCGTGCGCGCGCGCTCGGTCTGCCCGACATGCTCGCGCAAAAGCTTGTCGAGGCAGAGATCGATGTCTACCTCTTGGGTGGCAAACCCTGGTGGGAGAGCGCCCGCGACATCGTGCCTGCCAATTCACTCGGGCGTAAAATGCCTGCTTGGCACCTGCTGCAGGCAGGTCTCGCGCGCGAAACACCAGATTTCGAACTTATCAAAGCAGCCTTTGGCGTGTCGCTTTCCGGCTTTGCCAAAGGCATTTATTATCTGCGTTCGGGTAACTCGCCCTTGGGTATTTCGAATTTTCGCGAGCTGGCCAAAAGCCCGTCGGACGCCGTCGCGCGCGACCATGCTCTCTACATCTTGGGCCTGCTCAGTGGCCGCGAAAAACGTCTGCGCGATCAATTATCCTACTACAAACAGATACGCTTCGCAGAGTTCGCACCGCGCAATCCGTACTTTCCCGGTGAATACCATTACCTGCTGCGCTTTTTAGGACAAAAATCAGAAGCCGACCAGCTGATGCATGCGTGGGAAGAATTGAAAGCGAACAAGACCGAATAATCGGTTGACTGTTCCCGCATGTGTTCGTTTTGAGCGCATGGACATTCTGGCGAACCCTTACCTCAATGTGATGTTCAATGCGCTGATAAGCGGCGGAGCT
>JAEUSA010000304.1 GCA_016788945.1 Leptospiraceae bacterium | reverse complement strand
ACTGGCAATTGTCGGCACTCCACTGCACCTCAAGGCCAATCGCAAACTGCTGCGCCTGACGCTGGTCGGGCCGACGAAAAAAGAATACGCCGCGCTCGGCGAAAACCGCTGGTTTCCCGAACTCTACCGCGAATCACGCACGCTGGCGCTAAAAGACAGCACGGGGCGCGAGCTGACAATCGATGATTTTGTGGAGTTTATTCCGTTCGAAAATGGCGTCGCAACGTTGCCGGGCGGATTAAAAATCGAACATACGGGAAATGACCGGTACGCAGTCGGCAACGATCGTATCGATGTGGCTTTTGATACGCCGCAGACACCGCCTTATGACCTGCGCAATGATTTCGTCACGACAATGCCAGCGCATTTCGGCGTCACGGTGCTCGGCGGGGCCTCGGGTTTCATCGCCGACAAACCGTGCTCGGGTCTCATTCTGCACTACAATTCAGAACACATGCTGATCGACTGTGTGCCGTATCTCGAGTATGCCGTCAATGCGCGGGGTATCTCGACGACCGAAATCCGCTCCATTTTTCTGACGCATATTCACGACGACCATTGCAATATCTTTCCGCTGCTTCGCCTTTCGAACAAAGTCAAACTGATCGCCACGAAAGAAATTTTCTGGATGGCGATGATGAAACTCTCGCTTCAGACTCTGATTCCGGTCGAAGATATTTCGGCGATGTTCGATTTCGTCGAAGTCACGCCGTATGAAACGACCGAATTCTTCGGCCTCTCCATTGAACCGCACTATACCGTGCATTCGATACCGACCATCGGCGCGACGTTCCGCATGAAAGACGGCAACACTTCGCGCAGCATCGTCTTTATCGGCGACAACAAATCGTTCAGCGATATCGAAACGATGGTCGTGCAAGGCCTCGTGCGGCAAGAAAAATTCGACGCCTTGCAGAAAAAGTACACCGAACGACACGATATATTGTTTGCCGACGGCGGCATGGGCATTCTGCACGGTAATCCGCGCGATGCGCTAAATTCGCATTCAGACCGCATCGTCTTTATGCATCTTGAAAAACTGCCGCCAGAGTTCGATGCGACGTTTTCTCATGCGATTGCGGGCAAACGCTACAACATCATGCAGGGCAGTTACGATTCGTATATGATCCGCACTATGCATATTCTCGGTGACGCATTCCGTAATATCTCGCATGCGTGGAGCACGGCGCTGATGAATAATTTCCGCATTGTCACCTTCAACTCTGGAGATATCATCTTTAAACAGAACGAAACGTCGAAAGGTGTCATCTATATCATTCTTACCGGATCGTGCAGCGTCATGGTGCACGACGGCCACACGCTGAGTGAAAAGGCGCGCAAAGAGGCCGGTGATTTTGTCGGCGAGATGGCGGTGCTCGACGAAAACAAGGTGCGTTCGGCTTCGATTGTGGCAGCGACACCGGTGACGCTCTGCGCAATCGATGAAAAACTGTTTCATGAATTTTTGATCGCCGAAAACCGCACCGACGAAATGCGTCATCTATGGAAAGTTCGCTCTGAAATAGAAAAATTCTGGCCGTTTGAAGCATTCGCCGACAACGTCAACGACCGCATCGCCCGCTCGGCAGCACGCCTGCGCGTCAGCACCGGCGAGACCCTCGTCGAACAAGGCAAGCGCGACGGTGAGTTTTTCATCATTCTTTCCGGTGAATACAGCGTGCGCCATAACGGCACCGAGATCAAAGTTCTGCGTGCCGGCGACATGTTCGGCGAATACGGCTCACTGGCCGATACCGCGCGCAATGCCACCGTTACGGCGTTAACCGACGGAGTCGTGCTCGAAATCGCGCGCGGGGAAATACGCAAGATCATTGAGTCGGCACCGGTGTTTCATTTCAGCATGCGCGAGATCATGATTCGTCGCTCGCGCGAGCTCAAACGTCTCGCGCTTAATTCCTGACGCACTAAGCCGCGCTGAATTTGTAGACCAGAGTCTCTTGCCCAACGCCTTTCAAGCGCGCGCGGTGCTGTTCAGCGCTCAGTTTTGCCTGTTCCGCGGCCGCTCGGGCGGCGGGTGCGTCGGCAACGCTCTGCGTTACCCAGATTTCTCCTGCCGAAGCGAGCCCCTGCACGCGCGCGGCGATATTCACCGTCTGCCCGAAGTAATCGAGTCTCTCGTCGCGCATGACGGCAAGCGCCGGCCCCTCGTGCAGGCCGACCTTCAGGCCGATTTCAAAACCGTCGCGGCGGACACGATCGTTCATGGCGGCAATTTCCCGCATCATATCGAGTGCGGCGAACATGCCGTCGGCCGGCGTCGAAAAGGTCGCCATAATTGCGTCGCCCATCGTCTTGATAATGGCGCCGTGGTATTTTCGGGCACAGTCGGTGAGAATACGAAAATGTTCCTGCACCAGTGAATAGGCAAACACATCGCCCGCGCGGTCATACATTTCTGTTGAACCTCTGAGATCGGTGAACATGATCGTCAGGCTTCTGATGTTCAGATTGAGGTTTGTCGACAGATGCTGCACCTTGAATAATTCGCGGAATGTCTGGTTATTGAGCAGCATTTTTGCGGTCAGAAAACGCTTCACCTGTGTCGGATGATCGGCGACCACCTTGAGTATCTGCTCAAGGTCTGGCGTTGAAAGCATCATGCCGACCGGAGTGCGTGCACTGTTATGGACGGTGATTTCACATTGGCTTGCCGTCGAGCTGAGCTCCTTCTGCGTAAAGCCATCGACGCCGAAGGCGATACTGCCAGTCTTACCGATCGAGCCATCGTTGCGCTCGAGGTGCACCGTGATCGAGGTGTTCGTTTCAATCGAGACGAGCTGAAAACTGCGGTAGCGCCCCTTAGATAGGTGAATGCGCTTCGCTTTGCCCGGTGCAACAACGAGAAGGTGGCGGATCAACTTTTTCCGCAGCGCGGCAAGTTCAGGCGAAATGACGTAATTCGCTGAAAAATGATAGCGGTTATAACTTTCAAGGCTTTCCAGCGGGTTGAGGCTCACTTTGTGCACCGAAGGATTTATGGCAAAAGACACTTCAACCTGATCGTCGAGCGTCGTCGGCGTC
>JAEUSA010000238.1 GCA_016788945.1 Leptospiraceae bacterium | reverse complement strand
TGTTGCTGACAGAAATCGGCGTGCATAAAGTGGAAAAATTACTGAATGTCGAGAACCTGTACGCTCCGCAGAACGTCGAACTCGTGCACCACGTACACCAGTGCCTTAAGGCGCATAAATTATTCAACCGCGACGTCGATTACGTCGTGCAGTCGGGCGAAATCATCATCGTCGATGAATTCACCGGCCGCCTAATGGAAGGTCGCCGCTACAGCGATGGTCTGCACCAAGCGATTGAAGCGAAAGAAAAAGTCGAAGTCAAACAGGAAAACCAAACGCTCGCGACCATCACGTTCCAGAATTTTTTCCGCATGTACGAAAAACTCGCGGGCATGACGGGTACCGCCGACACCGAAGCAGAAGAGTTCCGCAAAATCTACAAACTCGATGTGATGGTGATTCCGCCCAACCGCAAGATGATCCGTAAAGATTTCGCCGATAAAGTCTACCGCACACAACGCGAGAAATTCAACGCGATCGCCGATGAAGTAAAAGAACTGCACCTTAAGGGCCAGCCGGTACTTTTAGGTACCATCTCGATTGAGAACTCCGAAAAGTTATCGAAGCTGCTGCACACCAAGGGCATTCCACACAGCGTACTCAATGCGAAATACCATGACCAAGAAGCGCAGATCATCAAAGATGCGGGCCAGCGCAGCCGCGTGACGATTGCCACCAATATGGCTGGCCGTGGTACCGATATTATTCTCGGTGAAGGGGTGCGCGAGCTCGGTGGCCTGCACATCGTCGGCTCTGAGCGCCACGAATCACGGCGTATCGACAACCAGTTGCGCGGCCGCTCGGGTCGGCAGGGTGACCCAGGCAGTTCGCGTTTTTACCTCTCGCTCGAAGACGAGCTGATGCGCATTTTCGGTTCAGACCGCCTCGGCCCGATCATGCAGCGTTTCGGCATGCAAGAAGGTGAGGCGCTGGAACACCGTATGGTGACCAATGCCATCGAACGCGCGCAAAAACGCGTCGAATCGCACCACTTCGAGATGCGCAAGCACCTGCTTGATTACGACGACGTGATGAACAAGCAGCGCAAGTTCATCTATATGATTCGCAATGAGATTCTCGACAATGCGGATATCAAAGAGCTGATCAGGGAATTTGCTGAAGACGCGGCGGCGGGCCGCATCGAGCAGCTGCTGCCGGGCAAAAAAGTATCGGAATTCAATTTTGATGCGCTCGCTGAATACCTGCAGGGTGTTTTCCAGATAAAGTATGACGATCTCGAAGAGACTCTGCGCCGCATGAGCAAAGACGAGTTTATCGCCGACATCAAGCACCAGGCGCTGGCGGCGTTTAACCGCAAAGAAGAAGAAATCGGCGCCGAAAATATGCGCATCCTCGAAAAAATGATCGCGCTGCAGGTGATCGACCAGAAATGGAAAGACCATCTCTACCTGATGGACCAGCTGCGCGACGGCATTTGGACGTTGGGTTATGCGGAACGCAACCCGCTCGTCGAATACCGCTTCAGGGCATTCAACATGTTCGAAGATATGGTGGCCGCCATTAAAGACGAAGTCACTGAATTTATTCTGCGCGCGCAGGTTAAAGAGCAGTTGCACGAAGAAGAAGCCATCGAGACCGAATACCGCGAGGTCGGCAGCGCGCAGCATAGTTCGATGGCCGGTTTCGACATGCGTGACGGCGTTGCAGCGCAGGCTCTCGAACAGGCGGGCCGCCGTCCTTCGAAGGGTACTTCAGAGGCCGCCAAAAACACCGCGGGCGGTGCGGCGAAACGCAAAAGCTCACGGCGACGTTAAAG
>JAEUSA010000204.1 GCA_016788945.1 Leptospiraceae bacterium | reverse complement strand
GCACAGAAATGCATTTTGCGCTCGTCGGCAGGTGCCCTCGGCACATAAAGTGCCGCAAGTAGGCTTTACAATTTGCAAAGTTGAACGTAGCGTCACTTTACGTCTTGTAAATCCAACGTTAGCTGCCATGATTTGAATATTTTCGGGTTCTCTTGCCGTCATCCATGACGGCACGGCTTTTGAATGTTCAAATATCCGAAAGCGACTTGACCACCCAGTTTTCCTCTGGTGTTCAGATTTTGGGCTTTTAGAGCTGGAAAAAGTGAAAAAATTACGCTTATACTTAGATACCTCCGTAATTGGTGGATGCTTTGATCCCGAATTCGCCGAGGAATCCAATTTGCTAATCCAGCAAATCAAACTTGGTAAATACTACGCTGTGATCTCGGATACAACATTTAAAGAGCTTGAAGGTGCTCCCCAGCAGATTCGAGATCTAGTGAGAAACTTACCGACGGAGCATTTAATAGAAATCGCTGTGACGCAGGACATTATTGACTTGGCGGCAAAATATGTTTCTGAAAAGGTCGTTCCTGCTTGGTGTCAAGCAGATGCTCTGCATATTGCCACCGCGACTTTTCACAACGCCGATTTGCTGCTAAGCTGGAATTTTAAGCAGAGTGTAAACGTGAATCGCATTATGGGGTACAACAGCATAAATTTGCGCGAGGGCTACAAATCGCTGGAAATCAGAAGCCCAAAAGAGGTGGTATATGATAGCTAAGGATTTTGACTGTGTTGAGTGGGTGAGAAACATTCGGAACAAAGAATATGAAGCTAACAAGCATCTTTCTCTTCAGGAGTACGTGGAAAAAATGACAAAAGAGGTTCATAATTCGGCTTTTTATAAAGAGGTCATTCTCGATAGGGGTGTTCAGGTTGTTTCGCCATCCTTGGCGAAACAATAATCTCCGAGCAAATCACGGCAGCTAACAAGATTTACAAGCTGCGCGCACGACCGCTCCGCTGGGTCGTGTGCTCGGCCTCGGGCACCTAGACTGCCTCCTCGCGCGGCACAGAAGTGCATTTTGCGCTCGTCGGCAGGTGCCCTCGGCACATAAAGTGACGCAAACAGGCTTTACATATGCAAGGTTGAACGATGCGTCACTTTACGTCTTGTAAATCCAACGTTGTACGAAATGCGTTGCATGGCCATGTGACGGTGCAAATTGCCGGTTTTGAATTTTTTCGTTTCTTCCGTGAGAAAATTCTGCGCTTTTTTGGTATTTAATATATATAGGCACCTCAATACACCAGATTCTAATTGAAAACTTTAGCCGTTTTGAACGTATTCGGCAACTACCTGATTATGCCCGCGATGCCTTGAAGCGTATGCTTCTCTGCAGAACGGAGAACCTTGGAGGGCATGCATGGCAATGTTCGAATTGTAATCATACTAAAGTTGCGTACAACTCGTGCAAAAGCCGGTCATGTCCGCAGTGCGGTTGGGTCGGAGTGGAAGAATGGGCCAAAAAAACCGCAACCAAGCTGCGACCGCGTGATCATTTTCACATAATATTCTCTATACCGCATGAATTGAACCAGCTCTGGATCAGGGACACCAAATTGATGATCAAACTGTTTTTCCTCGCTGTTCGGCAAACATTGCTTTCTTTTTCGCAGAAACATTTGCCGGGTGAACCGGGTGCAATTATGACTTTGCATACATGGTCAAGGACTCTGAATCTTCATCCCCATATTCACTGTCTTTTTACCGCAGGCAGTGAAGACAAAAAAGGTAACTGGCATGATTCAGGTGATTTTCTTTTTCCGATTAGAGCGGTTTCCCGATATTTTAGAGTCAAAATGTTATACCTCGTACGCGAGTATGCTGAAGAATTAGGCACTAAAACAGAGGTTCAGGAAATCATCGATCCGCTTTTTAGTAAGAACTGGAATGTGTTCATTACACAAAAATATCCGCACGGAAACGGAGTGATTAAGTACCTGTCCAATTATGTCCGCGGGGGCCCAATCAAGAACAGTAGGATAGTTGCGTATGATGGCATAACCGTTACATTCAGATATAGAGACCATAGGGATAATCAGACAAAGCTAATGACCTTACCGGTAGAAGAATTTCTTCGACGCTTTGCCATGCACATCGTACCGAAAAGACAACGCGTCATCCGTGCTCTTGGCTTGTACGCAATGAAAGGGAAGGGTATTGTTGAATTGAATGAACTGCTCAATAACTCCATACCTAACGCGTTATTTTTCTCGCAACAGGAGATCTGTCCTGTTTGTTCTACCTTGCTTAAATTGCATAAGAATCTTACTAAAAAACAGCTACAGAAATACAAGCCTCCACCTTTGCCCTTCGCGGCTTAAGAACAACGCACTTCGTACAACAGCGCTTACCTGCTCGGGCTCGTCGTTCGGCCAAAGCCTCACGTTCCCTCGCCCTCGGCGCTCCGGCGACAAGGATCGCAGCGCCGCGCAGCTCCTCGAGCTGCATTTGGCGCGCCGCTGCGAGTCGCCTACGGCACATTTTTGACGCCAAGAATTTCCCAAAAATTAAGGCATTGACGTAGGCGTCAAAAACGTCAGGTAAGCGCAAAACGTTG
>JAEUSA010000185.1 GCA_016788945.1 Leptospiraceae bacterium | reverse complement strand
TGCCACGGCATCGACGGTACACCGCCCGAGGCCTGGGCGGGTAAAGGCATGCGCAAATTCGGTACCTATCGCATGAAGATGGGATTCTTTTTTGGCGGCGACAAGATGCGCGCGGGCATCGCGAAGACGATTGCCGAAGGCAAGGGCAAAGAAATGCGTCCGTTCAAAGACCATCTGACTGCCGCTGAGATCGAGGCATTGGTTAGACACATTGAATCGTTGTGAGTATTATTCGCGTTTATCTATTTGATATCGACGGCACTCTGCTAGATGCCCAGGGCGTGGGGTCGGCCGCCTTCAGGCAGGCCGCGCGGCAGATTTTGGGTTGCGAACTTGACTGGCGCGGCCGTGACTTTGCGGGGCAGACAGACGCAGGGCTGTTTCACCGGGCGCTTGCAGAAGCTGAACGCCTGCATGATGACGCGGCCGCAGAAAATCTCAGGGTATTTTACCACGATCTGCTGGCGAAAAATCTGAGTCAGCAACCGGCGACGCTGTTGCCCGGTGTAGAAAATCTGCTCACGACACTCGGCGCCGAGGTGGGCAGCAGGGTAGGCCTGCTCACGGGCAACACACGGCGGGGCAGCGAGCTCAAATTAGGCGGATTGTTTGCCGGTTTTTCTTTAGGCTTCTATGGTGATACCTTCACCGAGCGTACGATGTTGGGCAAAGCCGCGCGCGAACAGCTCAACCGCGATTTCGGCGAAGTGCACATTACCGTGATTGGTGATACGCCGAACGACATCGCCTGCGCGCGTGCGGCGGGCGCCGATTGTGTCGCGGTCGCGACAGGGCATTTCAGCGGCGCAGAACTATCGGCGGCCGATCGCGTACTTGCCGATCTCACACAATGGTAGAATTAAGCCGCAAAAAATTTCTCACGACGGCAGTCTCGGCCGCCGCCGGGTTTTCCACTATCGGCTGGACACAATTGCTCGGCGCTCATGACAGGCGTGTGCCGTTATTCACTGCGAAGATACCCGGCAGCGGCGAGAGCTTGCCGCGCGTTGGCCTCGGCACCTATTCGACCTTCGACGTCGGTTCAGACGCCGGGGAAATCCGCGCGGTGCGCGAAGTGCTGAATGAGTTTTATTCTCTAGGCGGCAGACTCATCGATTCTTCGCCGATGTACGGTTCTGCCGAACAGGTCACGGGCGATGTTTCAGCAGAGCTGGGGCTGAATGCAGGGTTGTTTATGGCGACTAAAGTGTGGATTTCAGGCGCAGAAGCCGGCCGGCGCCAGATGGCAGATTCTCTCGCGAAACTGCGGCGGCAGAAGATAGAGCTCATGCAGATTCACAACCTCGTCGATTGGCGCACGCAGATCAAAACCCTGCGTGAATACAAAGAAAAAGGCATATTCAAGTATATCGGCATCACGCACTATTTGACATCCGCCTTTGGCGAACTCTCGCGCATGGTGAAGAGCGAGAAGCTCGACTTTCTACAGATACCCTATTCGCTCGGCGAAACAAGCGCCGCGCGTGAAGGCCGCAATGAGGCGTCGCTGCTTGCGGTTGCCCACGAGCACGGGGTGGCTGTTATTGCCAATGAACCCTTCGGGCAGGGCAGGCTGTTTAGCCGCGTGCGGGGCAAGCAGGTGCCGGCATGGGCGGTAGAGCGGGGCATAACTACCTGGTCGCAGTATTTTCTCAAATTCATACTGTCTGAGCCGCGCGTGCAGTTCGTGATTCCCGCGACGCGCAAATTATCGCATTTGCGCGAGAATATGGCGGCCGGCACGGGGTACCTGCCGAGCGCCAGCGAGCGGCGCATGATGCAGCGAGATTTTTTGTAGGTACACTGCAACGCGGCAAAAAAATCCGTCTTTAGTCATGTCTGTGGAACGCTGTAAGGTACTGATCAACGACGTGCCCGAAAAAGGCTATGCAGTCGCCTTTATCAGCGGGGTGCTGAATTTGTTTACCGCGAAACAGGCGCGTGCCGAGCTCGAACCGTTGCTCACGCGCGAGCGGTTACGCGCGATTATCGATATCGAAGAACTCGTGACGCTCGATTCATCGGGCATCGGCGCATTAGTGAATTTTATTCTCGCCGCGCGCAAGCATGAAGACGCGCGTGTGGTGTTCACCGAGCCGCGGCCGATTGTGCGGCACATCTTTGAAGTCACAAAACTGAAATCTTTCTTCACTGTGATCAGCGATTACAGCGAAGCAGAAACCTATTTCGCCGATTAAAACATATTGAAATGACATGAGTGTCATTTCAATATGATCTTGCTTACATTCGTTTACCCTTTTTTTGGCGTTACCGGTCCGTGTGAACCGGTATACTATGACTGACCGGTTAGTTTCTCTGTGAGAGCACAGAGGCTGACGGCAGAATTTCGTTTGAAAGCATAGATTTTGCGTGAAGGAGTAAGCACGAATAAAATGAAAATAACAGGATTTTTCCTGGCACTCGCGACTGTTTCGGCCCTTGCAGCCGAAGAATCAGTGATCTTTGTCCATGGCCGCTCGGGCAGTCACTGCGATAGTACTGGCGGCTATTCAACCGATGTGAACAACTACTGGGGTTCTGCGAAAAGCATCACCACCGGCGCATCGAAATACTACGTTGGCTACGACGGCGCCAGCGACCCGCGTACATGGGGTAGCTGCCGTGCACAATCGAAACTTTATCAGGTTCTCGAAGCCAAATGCAAAGGTACAAACTACTGCACCATTATCTGCCATAGCGCTGGCTGCTATGCGTCAGAGTATTTCATCGATAAATCAGCCACGACGTACAACATCCGCCGCATCTGGGCATCTTCGAGCGCAGCGGGCGGTTCAGAACTCGCCAACGCCGCATTCTGGGAATCGAACAGCATGGTCGATGCTTTGAAAACCGGCAATGCCCGCGGTTCGTATAACCACAACAACATGCGCGGCATCGGCGTTTACGCCATCGCCGGCTACGAAGCAACTTGGACAGGCGCTTCAGTGATCTTGCCCGGTGAAGACGACGGCGCGGTTTCTTACCACAGCACGTGCGGATTAAACTCGACGGGCAGCTTTTCTAACTGCCTCGGTGGCACCCGTTTCTCTTATCACTATATCTGGAGCGGCCGCGCATCGGGCACCGAATGGTCGAGCTCGAAGAACGGTTACCACAAGGTACACACCGGTGATGGTTCTAACTCGATCAACACTGCAGCAAAACTTGAATACAACGCTTGCCGCAGTCTTGGTTTGGGTTGTTATTAATTCTTTTGCCACGGGCGTGAGCCCGTGGCAAAAAATATTATTCTCCTTCGTGTTTCGCTGACTCTTCCATCTCCCTGATTCTTGCCTCTTTTTCCGGTGAACTCCATGCGGCGTTGCTGAAGTCTTTCAGCCGGTATTCGCGCTGTGTTGTATAACTGCGCGAGGTGTACGGCATATAATACATGACGGGTTCTTCGAGCGGTGCGGCGTTCGCGATGGCATCAACCTTCGCCGGGTTACCAATCCAGCTGGCCGGAAAAGGCAGATTCTCGCAGGTGCCGCGCAGTTCGCGCAGAGTAAAGCGGCCTTCTGACCCGCTGTCGTGGAATATCTTGCCGAAGAACACAAAAGAGACGGTGCGAAAGCCCGGTTCGAGTACCGTATTCGTCGTCACCCAATGCGTGGGATTTCCCTTCATATCATACAGGTTTGCCTGAAAGATGAATTTGCATTCGCGTTTGACCTCGACTACCGTATCGATCACGAGGCTGCCGTTTTCGAGACGCTCGGTGAACTGGTCAGTCCATTTCGCCGGCGATACGGGGCTCGAAAAAAAGGTATGGGACACTTCGATCGGTTCTTTGGCGTCTTTCGGCTTAATCTGTACGATGAGTTTTAAATTGCCCCAGTATTTTTTATCCTCACCGGGTATTTTCCATGAGAAGGTCGTGACACCATCGTTGGCCGTGGCGTCGGGGGGAAACCCCGAGTCATTAAATTCGGGAGTACCCAGACGGCCACGCACGAACAGCGGATCGCCCTGAATATAGACGTCGGCGAGCGAATAGGGTAAGCGTGCGCCATTGGCGTCGGTGATTTTGAGTGTCGCTATTAACTCATCGCCATAGGTCAGCGTGTGGCGGTTGGCGGCAAATTGATAGCGCGGCAGTGATTCGTAATATTTGCGCAATTCAGCTTCGATTTCGTCGTCTTTTTTGCCCTTAGCCTTCTGCTCTTCGATATGTTTTTTGACACCACCTTCGTTTCTCAGCGCGGCATTGTCGATCAGCGGCAGGGGCTCGTCGACATGCTTCCACGGGTCGGTCAGATCGACCATTGCCTTGTCGAGCGGCCGGGAAAAATCGGGATACTGCGCGTGCATGCGGTAAGCCTCGAGCATCGCGCGCGCCGAAGGATTGCGGTTGAGCATGCGTTCGAGTTCGGCGGGTGTGGCGAATCCCTGTGTGCCGACGCGGCTGAAAGTGCGCGGCAGGTTTTTCCGGCTGTCGGGCGAGGTGCGCGCAAACGACCAGTATAACACTATCGCCAGAAAAGACACAACCGCAATCGCGGCATAGTACCACTTAAAACGCATAGCTCCTTACTGTGCACGGCGCATCGGCTGGCAAGTATTGCCGCAGCCCCTTCCGCGCTTATTCAGCGCATGACAATGCCATAAAATCAGGCAAATTGCCGCGCAGTTTTTTCAGCATTTTCGCGAGGGCGTTGATTTCATTCTCGCTCAGCGCAGAACGGAAAAATTTCTCGATGCATTGCCGGTAGATCGGCCACGCGGCGCGCACGGCGGCGCTGCCTTTGGCTGAAATGACGGCGAAAAAGCCTCTTAGATCACTGGGGCATTTTTCTCGCGTGAGAAATCCCATCTTTTCGAGGCGATTGACAATCTTGGTCGCCCCGCTTTTGGTCAGCACACAGGCCTGCGAAAGATCGTACATGCGCAGGCGTTTTTGTGGTGCGGTTTCAAGTTCAATGAGAATGTCATACGCAGCTAATGGTATTGCCCCTGCGGCTTTCAGCTCGCGTTCGGTGCGGTAGAGGGCTTCGGCCTGGTAGGCTATCAGCTCACGCCATGCGGCGATCGCTGCGCGGTTTTCTTTCATGACCGCAAACTACAAACATTTTGTTGACGAGTCAACTAAATGTGATTACCTTCTTCTCGTTGGTTGATTAGTCAACTAACAGATAAAACCGGGGTTTGATGGGTTGATTCGTCGCCTTAGTGCCGAATCAGGCCTTGAGGCTCCGCAAAAAGGAGATATTTATGACACAGGTAATTCAGATGATCACCGCCACACAGGCCGATTGGACAGGCTTGGTGTTGCGCCTGACGCTCGCAGCCATGATTCTGCCGCATGGCGCGCAGAAACTCTTAGGTTGGTTCGGCGGTTACGGTTTCAAGGGCACCATGCAGTATTTCACCGGTACCGCCGGACTGCCGGCATTCATTGCGTTTCTCGTCATCATGGGCGAATCGATCGGTGGGCTGCTGCTCGTCGCCGGCGTGGGCACGCGCGTCGCTGCGCTGTGGGTCGGCGCGATCATGTTAGGTGCGATGCTCACCGTGCACTGGCAGAACGGTTTTTTCATGAACTGGTTCGGCGCGAACAAGGGCGAAGGCATTGAATTCTTCATTCTCGCTTTGGGTATTGTCGCGGCGATTCTCGTCACCGGCGGCGGCAAACTCTCCGTTGATTCAGTAATTTCACCCTAACGTTCAATGCAAGCGGCCTGCATATGCGGGCCGCAGTTGTTAATACGGAATCGGAAAATCGCGCCGCGCGGCGGCAATATCATTGAGTACTTCATTCGACAGCACAAGATTTGCCGCGCCGATATTGGTCTTCAGTTGCTCCATTGAGGTTGCACCGATTATTGCGCTCGTGACAAATGGCCGCGACAATACAAAGGCAATCGCCATCTGCGTGACGTCGAGCGAATGTTTATTGGCGATCTCGAGATAACGCGCAACCGCTGCGTGCGCCTGCGGCGTGTCGCGCTGGTTATAGCGCGTTGACAACGTCCAGCGCGTACCGGTAGGCCGCGCGCCATTGGCGTATTTGCCGGTAATCATGCCCGATGCAAGCGGCGACCATGCGAGAAGGCCGATCTTTTCGCGTAGCGAAATTTCCATCAGATCTGGCTCATGCGCGCGGTAGAGCAGGCTGTATTCATTCTGAATCGATTGCATGCGGGGCAGCGCCTTCGTCTCAGACAAGTGCAGGTATCTCATCGTGCCCCAAGCCGTTTCGTTCGAAAGGCCAATATGGCGGATTTTCCCTGCGGCGATCAGCTTTTGCAGAGTCTCGAGCACTTCCGTGAAGTTCTCGATTTCGTGCTCGTTTGAAGAATTCTTGATCTTGTAATTCCAGAACTGGCCGAAGTGGTATGAGCCGCGGTTCGGCCAGTGTAACTGGTAGAGATCGATGTAATCTGTCTGAAGGCGCTTCAACGAAGCTTCGACGCATGCCGTGATGCTCTCGCGATTGATATCGCCGCCGTTATGAATCCACTTGAGACCGTTGCCGGCAATTTTGGTCGCGAGAATAACTTTGCCGCGGTTCTTGCGTTTGGCAAAATAGGTTCCGATGATGCTCTCTGTTTTGCCGTACGTTTCGGCCGAAGGTGGTACTGCATACATCTCGGCCGTATCAAAAAAATTTACGCCTTCGCCAACAGCATAATCCATCTGTTCGTGCCCTTCGGCCTCACTATTCTGTACGCCCCAAGTCATCGTGCCGAGACAGATTGCGCTGACGTCGAGATCTGACGTGCCGAGTTTGCGGTAAATCATGGGATATTTTTCCCTGATCGCCGCAAGCGGCAATACTTATGCCGTAGAAGTTTACCAGTGGCTTGCGACTGAGATTATATACGTTTTGATCAGAGGCGGCCAGCGCAATAGACACGCTGTGTGGTATCGCAGTTCATGGAGCTGCCGTCGCTCAGCCATTGTCCGTTCAGACCATGACGATTGCCGCCGGACGCCTGCACAACATTACTGGTGCTCGCCCAGTTACTGCAATTGCTGCTGGAGTTGATTCCCCCGGTTGTGCTGCCAGTCCACGCTAAATTGGTGCCGGGTTCGCTTTTGTTTTCCGAATAGCGAATGGCGATCGGGTTTGCCGCCCCAAATAGACTAACAAGATTTGGCGCCACTGTCTCACCTGCAGTGTTATACCAAGGATTCGGATCGGTGGCCGCACAACCACCTTGCGGTAAATTTTGGATTTTGCATAATGCGTCGTAGATGCTCGGAGACCCGGTCGATAATACGGCGATGAACTGATGCGAAGGTCCCTTGCGCAGGCCATTGGCTGCCGCAGCCCGCGTACACGAGCAATCGGCTGCCGGTGTGCCTGTCATGCCATTGCATTCTGGAAAGGGAGTGTAACTCAAATCACCCTGCATCAGCCATGAACTGACGAATATATAATTGTTCGTCGTAAATTGTTCTGTCTTGCCGCCGGGGTTTTGTATTTTTTCCAATAGGTCATAATTGTTACAACCATTTGCGAAAGTCACAAGAAGAACGGTGAATAACAATTTTTTCATGATTATGGCGTTGCGAAGCAGTAGACCCGTTTCGGCACATTGCAGTTAGATGTTCCCCCATTATGCCAACCGGTACCGGTTGCTGTCGGATCACCAACATTAATCGTTGTGGCCGTGGTATCGTTCCAGCCCAGACATTCGTTCTGGTGCGTGCCCGTGGCGCTGGCTCCGGTCCACACCTGATCTGCAGCAGTCAAGGCAACTCTGTTTTCGGTAAAGAGTAT
>JAEUSA010000169.1 GCA_016788945.1 Leptospiraceae bacterium | reverse complement strand
TCCTTCACGAATGTTCCAGCCGTAGTTACCACCTTTCACAACGATATCGACTTCTTCCCATAGGTCTTGCCCGACGTCGGCCACGATGAGACGGCCCTTATGGTCGAAGCTGTAGCGCCATGGGTTACGAAACCCGTAGGCGAAGGTTTCAGGAGCAAAACCGGCAGTATTCACAAACGGATTATCGGCAGGAATTTTGTAAGCACGGCCATTGTCTGAGCCTGAGGTATCGATCCGCAACATACTACCCAACAGCGTTTTCGGATTCTGCCCATGGCCCTTGGGATCATTGCGAAAACCGCCGTCACCCCAGCCGACGTACAACATGCCGTCGGGCCCGAACGCGAGTTGGCCCGCGTTATGGTTCGGGTATGGCTGAACGACGACCATCAGCACACGTTCATTGCCGAGCTTGGCTTTTGACAAATCATTGGTGTCCGATGCCGTGAACTCAGAAACGCGGCTGATCTCATCGCCCTTTTCAGCGACCATGTAATTGAAATAGATCTTGCCGTTTATCTTAAACTGCGGATGAAAGGCGATTCCCAAAAGACCTTCTTCGGCGGCGCTGATGACATCAAATTGCTTCAGCAACCCTTGTTTACGGTTCTTCAGATTCAGCCAGAAAAGACCACCGGTCTTTTCGGCAACAAGCGCAATGGTATTTTCTCCCGGAGGAAACTGGATGTCGGTGATTTGCTTAAAGCCAGATGCAACTTCGCGTAACGTAATCGGTATTTGCGCGCGTGTGGCATCGGCGCCGCTGAATTTCGGAGTAAAATTCGTCGCATCGCCTTCGACTTTGTATTTATCCGGGGCGCCGAGCAGATTGACAATTTTCCCTTTCAGGTAATCGCAACCTGTTACGGCAAAAAACAGAGCGACAAGTAGATAGTTTTTCATGGCTTGCGAAAGGCAGTCACAAAACGGATGATCCAACCGATAAGAAAAATCAAGAACGCACCGCCAAGAATCAGTAGATTCGTCGACGACATCGCCGCGGCAGAAAGATTCGCGCGAAAACTCAGATATTCGACGCTAAACAGGAAAATATTTACGCCGATGGCGAAAAAAGCCATGAGCTTACCCACACGTTCAATCGTCTCGCCCCTGCGTTCGGGCGCCAGATAGTAGTCACGATTCGGTATATTAATCAATGATACCGGCAGTTTTTTTATCAACCAAGGTATGGAGGCAAACAGCAAATTCATAAACAGAAAAATCGAACAAAAAAAGATCGTGTTTGACAGGTTCGAGGACCAAGCGTTCGGTTCACCCGTAATGCTGAAATGCGTCGCCACCCGATCAGGTAAGTGGCGCGCCATCAGTAAGGTCGCCGCAATGCCGGCAAAACCGGTTAAAGCCTGAATGTAATATGCCGCCATAAAACAGCCGAAATCCGCTTTGTATGCAGCGTCAATCAGTTAACCATCGAGAGCACGCCGCGCCTCACCATCATCACCGCGATCGACGCAAGCAGCAGGCTTGTAATCTTCGAGAGCGCGGCAGAACCGGCCTCACCAATAACTTTTGTTAAAACATGGCCGAACGAGAAGAGTATGCCGGCGACGAGAATATTCAGCAATAACGATATCAGCGTCACCCAAACCCCATATTCATTTGCCATGAGCACGCATGTAGTAATCAGCGCGGGCCCAGCAACCATCGGCGTCCCCAAAGGAACAATGCCCATCACCCCGGCGTCATCGTCGTGAGCGTGGCGCGCCCCCATCACGTCGAGAATCGCGAGAATAAAAAGGATTACTCCGCCTGCCACCATAAAATCAAAAACCGTAATGCCCATAAAACGGAAAATGGCCTTGCCAAGGACCGTAAACAGCGCGGTCAGAATCAATGCCGTCACCATCGACAAACGGACAATGCGTCGACGTTCGCTGACCGACTGGCGCCTCGTCATGCCGACAAAAATGGGCAGAATACCGAGCGCATCCATGGCGACAAAGATCGGTATGAAGGTAATCAGCAGCTGCTTGAAAAAGAGCTCCATAGACCCGCTTCTTTATTTGGCGGTGGCCAGACATCCATTAAAATCATTGCTGACGCGTGCCCGCTATGAAATGGGGAGCGATGTTCGTCCGGTTTTGGGGGGTGCGGGGTTCGCTGGCGACCGCGATTACCGCCCGCCAGGTTGAAGACAAAATACGCAAGGTGCTTGAACTGGCGAAACCTGCGGATATTCTGTCAAAAGAAGCTATTGAAAACTTCCTTGGCAATCTGCCGCTGTCGATTCGCGGCACTTACGGTGGTAACACAACCTGCATAGAAATACAAACCACAGAAAATAAAACCATCATCATCGACGCTGGTACAGGTTTGCGGCCTCTCGGCAACGCGCTGATGGCACGCGGCAAACTCACCGGCAAAGATGAAATGGCTTTTTTCTTCACCCATTCGCATTGGGACCATATTCAAGGCCTGATGTTTTTTGTACCGATCTTCATACCAGGCAACAAACTGCACTTTTATTCGTGCTTTCCCGACATCGAAGACCGTCTGCGCTATCAGATGATCACCACGCACTTTCCGCTGACCTTCGATGAACTTAACGCCGAACGTATCTTCCACCACTTTCCGGAAACGGAGAGCGTCGACGTTTACGGGCTGAATATTTCCGCCAAATCGGTGCGGCATCCCGGTGGATGCTATTCCTATAAGTTCAGGCAACCCAATGGCAAAACCTTCATTTTTTGTTCCGATGCTGAATTCAATCTTGAAACGCTCGAAGACATCGGTCCGTACATCGACTATTTTTTTGGCGCGGATGTTCTCGTATTCGACACACAATATACCTTTGAAGAGTCCCTGCAGAAAATCGATTGGGGCCATTCATCGGCCGCTATTGCCACAGACATCGCTATTAAGAGCGAAGTCAAGAAACTCGTGCTCTACCACCACGATCCCTCATACGACGACGCCAAGATGGATAACGTAACCCTGCAGGCGATCAAGTACAAAAGCATGATGGCTCCAAACCATCCGCTGCAGATTGTATCGGCTTACGAGGGTCTCGAGCTCGAGTTGTGAGAATTGCGATGTTGCGTGCGTCAGGGTTTGTTTTTCCCGTCGTGCGTCAGGTTAATTGCTGGCATCTTCGGGTAGAAAAGCAAACATTCGGTGTAAATTCCGGCAGATTGCCCCCAATTACCCAAAATCAGATTATAGTTAGCCACAAATCGATTATCTTGGCGTCTGCGGGTAGGTTTCAACCAAAGACAAATCATACGATAAACCAACGAAGACACGCTGACACGCAGGCCGGCGGCCGCGCAATGGAGAGCATCATATTCCGCTGCGGAAAAACGCGTGCAGACAATCTGATAATCCCCACTGGTGCGATTGTAGCTGCGCGTGACACCTCGACGCAACGGAAAGTGGCGCAGGTAAATGCGCAACATACGCACGGCGGCCTTCATGATATCGTGTTGCCGTGTGCGCCACATCTGCGCGACGCTTGCGGGTAATGAGATACTGGTGGTGAGCATAATAACCTCTCTAAATAATAAATACCAAAAAAACCCTAAAATTTCTCATACGCGGACAAAAAAAAGACAACTGACGGCCATTGCGTTCTTTTTGTTACTTGCTTCGCTCATTCCACTGCACTCCGAGCCGATTGGCTGGGGCGAACCTTCGCTGGTGGAAAGAAAAGTCGAGGAATACGGAGTTTGTTGCCACGAAAGCGAATCACGTATCTACGCAGCGAGCACGGTGCTCAGGGCTCCTTTTGTGAAAAATGCGCCCACGACACTCGACCTGATCTTAACCTACACAGAATCGGGTTCGTTCGTCAGGCTGCCGATCGCAGAAATCACCTTAGCACCTTCGGAGCAGCTTTTCCCGATACACCCTTCGGTGTCGGCGCTCGGTGATGAAATTCTGATCAGCTGGCAAGAGACACTGCCGCAGGGAGGCGCTTCGGGCATCTATTATGCCTATGGCTCTGGTGGGCCTACCAGCATCGGTGCCAAACAGATACTGCCGGCAACCGCGGGCAAACTGAATGCAATTCTGCCGCTTGCCAAAATGATCGCCCCGGGCCGACACATGATTCTTTACCAAGAACCTTCTGCGGCAAATCGTTTTAATCTGAGTGCTGCGACGGGTGGTCGCGGCATTTTTAACGGCATCGTCGCCGTCGCCGAAATCAGCGGTGGCACGCGCGGTGCATTGTTCCCGGCGGTATTGCGTCGCGGTGCGCGGCTCGATATTCTTTATCAGAACAGGGCTGAAGCGACGCTGATCGACGATATCTTCCGCGCTTTCAGCGTCGATCAAGGGCTCAGTTGGAGTAGCAACATACGCGTTACGGCGAACGGATTCCAGAACTTTTCCGGGAGAGTAACAGACACAAAAGATAAACTCGTATTCGTTTGGCAATCCAACCCTGGCAAAATATGGACCGTGTTTGCGGCACCCGAGGACCAGCAGCCGATACAAGTCAGCGAAAGCAGCGGCGCGGCGTACATGCCGGCAATCGTAGCAGGCGGAGACACCGTCGTTACCGCGTGGCAAGACATGCGTGGCGGCAGTGCACAAATTTTTGCGAAATTTCTCGACCGACCCGACAACGCTTATGTCGGCGTAGATCATAGAGTTTCAAAAGAAGGTATTGCGCAGCGACCTCTCGAATTTGTACGCCTCGGTGACAGGCCGTTTCTGCTCTATGGCTGCGGGCCCGGGTTGTGTATGCGCGAAGCGGATACAACCGCAGGTGCATTGCAGGTGCTCTCGCGTACGCACGCGCTCGGCAAAATTTCGAAATCGGGGGATGCCATATTTTCCTGGGTCAATCCGCAAGATTTATCGGGCGTCGAAAGTTATGCATATGTTATCGATGACCAGAAAGACACTGACCCCGATCTCTTCAACCTGAACGCGCGCGCCACCCAGATTACTATACCCGGCCTCAATGGCGGCGCGTACTACATGCATATGAAATACCGCGACCGCGCCGGCAATGTGTCGCCTGTCACTCACTATCCTTTTGTTATCGATTCGATGCCGCCGAGCCGGCCAATCGTCTCAAGCCCAACGCATGAGAATGGAATTCCCGATGAGCGGCAAGATATCATTCTACGCTTCAGCTCTGCCGATGACAGCGGCATTCAGACCTACCGTTTTGCCATGGGGCAGAAATTGCCGCGCACGTTTACTGACGAAACGACGACCGGAGAACTCGCGTTCAACAATGTACCGCCGGGTAAGTACATCTTTGCCGTCGAAGCCATCGATTTAGGCGGCAATGTTTCGGAGCGCGCATTTTACCGCATCGACATCGGTAAGAATGAGCGCAACGATCTGACAATCCGCCATAATGCCGAGGCCGATGTGATCACGCGGCCCGATATCACCTTTACGATTCAAGACAATGGATTGCGTGGCGTACGCGAAGTGTATTATCAATCGGGTTTTGATCTCAAAGACCCGTTTGCCGGCAAATCCGTCAAAACCGAGGCTACTGACAATATTTATACGGCACGCATCACCAACCTGCAAAAGGGTATCAGCGTTATTTCTCTGGGCATCGTGTACAGCGACGGCACGCGCGCTGCACCGCGGCATTTTTATTTTGATTCGAATGACCCGCGCGCGCGCAAGAAATTTGCCTTTACCGATGTCGAATATGAAAAACTGCCACCCGTACGCGAACGCGATCCGCTGCAGGTCGGCGGCAGGGCTGACTTGATCAGCACTTTTTTTGACCGCGGCATTTTAGAGATTCGCCTGCAGTACGATGCTTCTGATGTCTGTCGCAATAACAACCGCAAAGATTGCAAACCGAAGCTCGTCAAAGTCAAAGGTTTCGTTTGGGAGATCGCAAGCGCAGAACGCATTCCCCAGGGGGAAATTAATTTCTCCGGGCCTGTCGAATTTATCTACCTGCAAAAACCAGGTAACTATTTTCTCAATGCAAAAACCGTCTTCGGCGGTCCCGAAAAACGTCAGTTTGCCTATGACAACCGCATGATCGAGGTGCCCGACTTGCGCAAAGAATTCCGCCGGCGTCTGTATACCTATCTCGGCGTAGCGTTGCTGATTGCAGCTCTGTTGGCGCTATGGCAGCGTAAACGCATCATGTTCTATGCCGGGGCGTGGGGTTGATGCTCAGGCGCGGATTCATATCTGTTCTGCTCGCGGCGTTGTGTTTTATACCTTCTGCCGTCAGAGGTGAAGGAGAATGGCCGATCAGCAAATTGCGCCTCATACGTACGCAATGGTCGTCATGGATTACGCGTTTTTTTGCGCTCGACGACAACAACCGCCTGATGTACGGCCGCATTATCGATCAGGCGAGTTCGCTGCAGCCGATCACGCAGTTTCGCCGTAATCCCGATCTGATCAAACATTTTCCCATGGAAGACGGCGACCTGATCGTCACGGTTTATAATCCCGAAAAGATCATGCACTTTTTAGCGATGGATTTTACCGGTGCGGTAAAATATTCGAACGAATTTGCGCTCGGCTACAATGTGTACGATGTCGATGCACGCGTGAACATTATCGCCGGTAATCCCTCGTGCCTGTTCTATGCCTATGACCGCAAGAACTACATGATCAAGTACTGGAGCGAGAACAGAACACACGACATCATGGTCAGCCGCGAGCCGATCGACCTGATGTTTTTGCAGTGGGCCGATGGCGGTGTGCACTACGTCAGTTCGTCACCTTCTGGGCTAACTTGGACATTCTGGAAAAATGGCGATTACCGCAACTTCCCGCTGCCTTTCCCCATCAGGCATGCACGGTTTTACAATTTCCGAAATACGATGCATCTGATCGGCATCGACCTTGAAGGCGGCCTCTGGCAGTTCGATGTCTCCAGCGGTGCGCTGCGACAGAATTTGCTCGAAAAAGATCCACGTCTCACGTACGTCGAGCGCGTCATACCGCTGAAATTCAATAAAGAGCTGAATATTATTCTGACCGGAGATCGCATCTCTTCTGCATATCGTTTGGTTTACGACGATTTTCCGCGGCCCCGGCGTAAGCCAAAACTCGAAGAGCGGCGCCTATTCTGGCCCGGAAAACTTTACCCCATCATCGACAATACGAACCATCTCAACTTTCTGCTCGAAACGGATATTCGTCATATTTTTCTCGAAACCTGGAGTGCTCCGACCGCAATCATTACTGACATTGATTGGCGCCTCGATCTCAAGCGCAACCCCCCGGTCATGATGGTGCATTGGGCGACACCTAAGGGCAGTGAGTATGCCTACCGTTATCTGCTCGACCAGAACCCGGACGCAGAACCGCTCAACGAAGCAAAGCTGATTCCCTCAAATACTCTGCAGTTTTCAGCGCGTAAAGAGGGAGCTTATGTCTTGCATCTGCAGGTGCGCAATATGCGAACAGGATCTTATTCGCGTGTGTATCATATTCCGATTGTCTGGCAGTATGCGCCGCCTGAACCCGAGGTATTGCTGCAACAACAGGTTGCGCCGCGCATGATTTCTCCGGGCACGGCGAATTTCCTGATCCATAACCTGATGCCCGGTGAATACTATGCAGAGGTCGATACCAAGCCCGACACTTTACCCAAGAAGAAAATTAAGGCTTCGTCAGGCCGCATCGCCTTCAAACTGCCGCGCGGCGCCGGACGGTATTACTTGCACATCGCACAGCGCGATCTGCGCAGCCGCGTGTTGAGCGGCGTGAATCACTTTCTCTTCTTTGTAAGTCCTTTCGACGTGGACGAAGATCCGACGCTTGCTGAGAACTACCGGCGCATCGAAGAAATAAAACGACTCAGGCGCAAGATCGATGCCGCAGAAGGTGACCCTGCCGCGACGCAGCTGTGGATCAATCGCCTGCAGGAGATTGAAGCACAGTTGAAATGAAACTTCCCGAGCCCGCACCGATCGAAAACGACATCCTGAATTTTTTTGCCGACCGCAATTTTGAACGCAGCCGCCGCTTCGCCCCGGGAGCGTACGATCCGGGCATACTGCGTCGCTTCTTGTCAGCAATGGATAACCCCCAATTTAGCTACCGTACCCTGCACATCGCCGGCACGGTCGGCAAAGGCAGTGTGACCACCTTTCTCGCGCGTGCGTTGGCTGCTCTCGGCTTACGCACCGGAGCTTATTTGTCTCCGCATTTTGTCAGCCTGCGCGAACGCATCACCATAAACGGCGGGCCAATCAGCGCAGACGATCTCACAAACGAATGGCGGGCATTGGCGCGCCAACAGAATATTGGCCAACTATCGTTTTTTGACGCGATGACAGCGCTCGCCTTCGCGCATTTTCACCGCCGCGGCTGCCACTGGGCAGTGATCGAAACCGGCCTTGGCGGCAGGTTTGATTCGACGAATAAC
>JAEUSA010000155.1 GCA_016788945.1 Leptospiraceae bacterium | reverse complement strand
GCTACTACCGTCTGCATCTCGCCGACAGCACCACTGTGATTGGCGTGCACGAAGGAGCCGAGAGCGCAGCAGTAAACATGCCGAACGTTCTCGCGGTGCAGAAATTTCTGAAGACCGGCGGCGTTTCTGTGCCAGAAATTTTTTATTGCGACGTTGCCGCAGGTGTCATGCTACAGCAAGACCTCGGTGACCTGAGCCTCAACCAGGCGCTGCGCGAACAACCCGACACGGCGGAGCTCTTGTACCGGCAGGCGATTGACCACATGCTGTGCTGGCAGCGCCTGCGTGATGACAGCGAATGCCCTGCCTTTCGGCTTAGCTTCGATGTCGAGAAGCTGATGTTCGAGTTTGAGTTCTTTATCGAACATACGCTGTTAGGTTATTATCGGGCACAGCCCAGCGAGGGGGATTTATCCCGGTTGCGCGGGCAGTTTCGCGAAGTCGCAGAGACACTTGCAGCGCCCGTGCGCAAAGTCTTCACGCACCGCGACTATCATTCCAGAAATATTATTGTTTATTGTGGGGCAAAGCCCCAAAATAAACAATACATCATCGACTTCCAGGACGCACGGCTTGGGCTTTTCCAGTATGATCTTTGTTCGCTGCTGTGTGATGCATACGCTCCGATGACTGCGGAGATGCGTTCTCGGTTACTGGACTATGCATTTGCGGCAGGCAAAGACATTCACGCGCAGTCGCGTACTGAGTTTGACCACTACTGGCGGCTGAGTGCATTCCAGCGTATCGTCAAGGCCATGGGCACGTTTGGCAGGCAGGCTGCATTGGGGCGCGCCGATTTTGCCGCGAATCTGAATCCTGCGTGGCAAATGCTGCGTGAAATCAGCCAGGCCTCTGCAGAACTGCGGCCGTGGGTAGAATACCTCGAAAATATGGCCGGTAACCAACCTCAAAACGTTTTCTGATAATGGAGGTTCGCCTACCTGTCTCACCAGCCAAGGCCGCGGCGCTCGAAGCACGCCTGGCGAAACACGGTATACGCGAGGCCGATCTTGAAGAATCGTTCATCCGCAGCGGTGGTAAGGGCGGGCAGAATGTGAACAAGGTCTCGACGGCCGTGCGGTTGTCGCACGCACCCAGCGGCATTGAAATCAAGTGCATGAAACACCGCACGCAGGGGATGAACCGCTACGCCGCGCGGGTGATGTTGTGTGAAAAGCTCGAGCAGAAAGAGCGTGACGCCAATGCCATTGAAAACCCTGTGCACAAAAAGAAGCGGCTTGCGAAACTTGATCGTGCCCGCAAGGCAAAGCGTAAGGCGAAAGCAAAGGCCGCGAAAAAGCCCGACAAGCCTAATTGGAAGAACGAAGAATGGTGAAGCGCCGATGAACGGCTTCTTGCTCGCCGCAGGGCGCGGTACGCGGCTCAAAGCGCTCACGGCAAAGAGGGCAAAGCCTGCATTGCCCGTGGCTGGTTTGCCGATGCTCGCGTATTCGCTGAGCTTTTTCTACGCCGCAAAGGTTGCAAAGCTTGCGGTCAACGTGCACCATTGTCCCGAGACGATTACCGACATTCTCGACCAGGCAGAACACCCGTGGCGGTTATTGGTATCCGAAGAAAGCGAGCTTTTGGATACCGGTGGTGGCCTCAAACGCTGCGAAGGGTTTCTCTCCGACGCGCCGGTGCTGCTGGCGAATGCCGACATTGTCGCCGATGTCGACATTCCGCGCCTGCTCAGGTTTCATTCGGCGCGCGAGGCTGCGCTGACTATCGTCGCCGTACCGCATGCCCGGGCGAATGATATTGCGCCGATCACGATTGGCACAGACGATCGGGTTGTGGATATCAATCGCACCTTGAACCCGCTGAGCACGGGCGAGCATCTGTATGCCGGCATCGCCGTCTTTGAACCCGTGCTATTTCAATTTCTGAAAACCGAGCCATCGAGCATTGTCTATACGGCTTACACCGGGCTTATTGCAGCCGGCGAAAAGGTTTGTGCCTACGTGCATCGCGATCGTTGGTATGACTGCGGCACGCCGGAAACTTATGCCGAGGTCAATCGCGCTGTAGCGACAGATACATGGCATTGGGACAAAGTATTGCGTCCAGAAATTGCGTCTCTCAGGTTGAATAGTTAATCCACCAATTCCCGGTTGACCGCAGCACCTCTGCGCCCGATGCCATGCCGTGGATCGCTTCGCGTATTACATTTCGGCAATTTTTAATCCGCTGTTCGTCGGTATCCCCGTGATGCTCGCGATCGGCACGGCCGAAATGGGTATCCGCTGGGATGCCGCGCCGATGGTCATTGCGGCAATTCTCATTATGTGTGGCGTACCCACTGTCTACGTTATCGTACTGATGAAGAAAGGCGTGTTTGAAAATTTTCATGTGTCGGATCGCCGGCAGCGGAAATACCTGTTTCCTGTTTTGATCGTCTGCTTTGCGCTGACGGTATTTTTGCTGTGGCGCGACCCTGCGATTGGTCGCCTCGTGGTGGCGGTTTTGGCGTTCGGGTTGCCGAACATTATTGTGATCGCGCTCATCTCGCTGCGCTTCAAAGTCAGCCTGCACTGCGCCGGTATCGGCGGGCTCATACCGGCGGTCGCTTATCCGTTTGGTTTGGCGGGCGCTGTATGTGGCATAGCCGCGTTGTGGCTGACCGCCTGGAGCCGTGTACGTCTGAAAGAACATACGCTGAGTGAAGTGATTGCGGGCAGCATCATTGGCACAGGCGCAATGGCGGCCGAGCTCGTTTGGGTGTTTGGCTGGCCGTGGTTTTTGAGTCAGCGCTAACTGCGCACGCTGTCTTTGCGTTTACCATAATCGATGAGCTTCTGTATCAGCTGGTCATACGAAATGCCCAAGCGCTGCGCAGCGTAAGCAATCTCATCGTCGTTGGCAATGTTCGGGTTCGGATTCACCTCGATCACATAGATTTCATTTTTCTCCGTGAGGCGCAGATCGAGCCGCGCGAAGCCCGAGAGGCCTAATGCACGGAACGCGGTTTTGCTGATGTTTTCAATCTCCGCTTCAACTTTTTCGTCTATACCCTTGGCAAAAGTATTTTTTATGCCCCATTTTTTGCGGAACTCGGGGTTCCATTTGGCGTGGAACGTGGCGAATTTGGGTTTGTCCTCAGGAAAGTTCGTAAATAGCATTTCGCGCAATGGCAATGCGGTCAGCTTATCAAGGCCCAAGACGCCGGCGTAAATCTCGCGGCCTTCGATGTATTCTTCGGCGAGGGCATCAACCTCGTAATTTTCGTGCAGCGTTTTCACGCGCTCAATACAGGCCTTTTCATCTTCGACGAACGACGCCTGCGAAATACCGTCAGAACCTTCAAGGCCGAGAGGTTTCACGATGACCGGAAAGGTCAGATCTTTTATACTGCGGTTTGTTTTGCCGCGCGGGAACAAAACCGATTTCGGAATGTGGATATCGTACTGACTCAACAACTGCTTTGTGTATTGCTTATTGCGGCAGATCGTGAGCGCCGCTGCTGAGCATCCGGTATACGGTACCTGCAGCAGGTCAAAAAGACCCGCCAGCGCGCCTTCATATTTGCGCTGTTGCTTAAAGGTCTCAAGCATGTTAAACACGAGGTCAGGCTTGCGCCGCCGGATTGTGGTGATGAGGGGCATGATATTGTCGAAAACGCCCTGCAATATTGCCTCATGGCCGAGTCGCACAATGGCCTCGCTAACATTGCGTATCGGTCGCCAGTCATCGGCATGCAGTTGTGCCGCATAATCGCCATTTTTCGGCGGGGCCTTCGGATAGTCGAACGCGACGAGAATTTTCATTTTCCCGGTTTGTAGCGGTTGGTATAACGATGGTTTGAGACCAGCGAGGTAAGGTAGGATGTAAACTGTGTGAGTACCATTTCTTCTTTGCCAGCAACAATGCCGAGTGTTAACGTATCACAGCGCCGTCTGAGGCGACTCAGCAGATTTCGTATCAGCACTTTCTTTTCCCCGGTGAATCTGCTCACAGTGTCTTCGAGTATGCCGCGCCGCGCCATGAGAAAGCGCGATGCTTTAAATTTCGGCGATTTTGCGCTCTCGCTGAAGATCAATCGCAGATCAGCGTCAAAGAAATCGGCCTCATGCTCAATATAGAGTTTGCGTTTGGCGCGGTAATGTGATTCCAGTTTCTTCTTTAATGTGCTGATATGCCAGAAAAAATCTTTTTTGGGTACCGTGATGGTCTTTTTTCCCACTGAGGGTACAAGCTCGTCGATATATTCAAGCTTCTTGAGGGCCGGCCATTCTGCATAGAGCTCACGCCAGTTGCTATCTGGGTTCAACCACACGGCGAACGTCTCTGCAAAATCTTCTTCAGGGTGACTCTGCGCATAAAAATCTTTCAGATTGCGCACGTAGGATTTACTGTAGGGCTGGTAGCGGTAATAGTCGCTGAACGGTTTACGGGGATGCCCGAACACCCCGCGCCAGCTTTGTCGCTTGGTTAATCCGAAAGCATGGACCATGGCATGGCCGCATTCATGGCGTAACAGCCGCATCGCCTCTTCGCGGCTTTCGCCCTCGGCTTCGCCGATCAGTTTGCGTTCGAGCTGAATGAGCCGCGGGTGAGCGAGATAAAAGGGTAGCGCAATTGCCGGTATACCTTCTGGTGAAAACCACTCATCGCCGAGATAACACGGCGGCCGAAATGCGAGGCCGCGCGCTTCGAGTTCCGCATACAGCTTTTGCACAAGTTCGTTTAGCCAGGTATTCTCGATCTTGAGCGGTAGGTCGCAGAGGCGGAACTGCAAAAGCTGTTTTTCTTCTACACCATCCAGATCGATCGGAGTCGTTGCCACTGCCTTAAAGAAACTTGGGCAGGCACTGCGTCAAGAATTAGCGTGGGTTTGCAGCAACCGCTCAAGCCCGTCTAAAATCAGCTCGAGACCAAATTCAAATTCAGCATCGTAGGGTTTAGCCCCCGGCTCGAGCCTGAGCCAGGCCGCATCTTGCACTACAGTCATCAGATTCGGAAACCGACCATCTTTCAAAAACTCTTTTACACCCGTGACCGCCTTAAGTCGGTCAGATTCTTTTGTCGGCCAGTTGACCTCTTGCAGCTCGAAACCGTAAACATAACTGTCGAGCATTCCAAAGGCACGGTACTGCACCTCGGGCGAAAAGCCCGCTTTGTTCAGAATGGAAAGCACCGTGTCAGCATACCGCAGGCGGGCTTCGCTGGGTGCCGTACGCGACTCGATCAGCACCGAGGCCCATGGGTGCCGCTGAATCGTGCGTCGCACCGACCACGCGCGGCGCCGCATCGCTTCGCGCCACGGTGTACCGATCGGTGGAATTTCCATCTCGCGCAGGATAATCTCGACAAGACCGTCGAGCACCGCATCTTTGTTCGCCACGTGCTTATAGAGCGACATTGCCTCGACGCTCAGCTCCGCAGCGAGGTTGCGCATAGACAGCGCTTCGATGCCTTGCTTGTCGACTAAGGCTAAGGCGGTTTTGAGAATGCGTTCGCGGCTCAGCGGTTTGCGTGGGGGGGAGTTTTTTTTGCTTTGTTTCTTTGGCATGGTCTGCAGTGGCTTACGGTGTAATCAACGGAATGCATTTACGCTGCGGTGCAGCGTGTCAACCATTGAATCAGCTGGTTCAAGCCACCCAAGGGTAAGTGAGCCGGGCAGATCCGTATTGTGCTTTACAGGCTTACACTGTAAGCTGAAGCAGCCTCGCCGCCTTTGTCGAAACAGTTTCGCAAAAGCGCGGTAAGGAGAACCTATGACTAAAATAAGATTATTCGTTGTGCTCGTCGGCGCACTTATGCTGCTCAGCACCGGCACAACCTTTGCGCAGAAGCAAGAGCCGACTGCGTCGAGCGTGCAAAGACAGACACCACCAAGCACCGAACCCATCAACAGGTACTTTATCGGCACATCGCTCTTCATGGTGATGAATGCAATCGCGAGCCCTTCACCCAATTTCTACCAGCTCAACTTCGGCTACTGGCTAACAAAAAAGGATGTGCTTTCGGTTGAAGCAATCACCTGGACTTACCACCGCGCGCTTGGTACTCCCTGGGGCCCCGACATGAGCGATGATTCGCAACGTTACCCCGGCTACGTGCGCTCTTACGGCATAGGGCTCGCCTATCAGCGATACCTGTGGCAGGGTCTCTATACGGCGATTCATGCGTTACCCCTCTGGCAACATTTTAACGCACCCGACGGTAAAACTATTCAAGAGGGGTTTCAGCTCTTCATGACGTTGCGGCTCGGTTATCACTTTAGTTTCTGCGACGACCACGTGTTTATTGAACCTTCAATAGCGCTGACGCACTGGCCGATCAACACCAATGTGCCGGCCGACTTTGCCCGCCTCGACAGCCGCTGGCCAAGCTACTTCATAGAACCTGGTTTGCATGTGGGGTTCAAGTTTTGAGCAGGCGGATTTCTTTTTTAGGCTTACAGGCTTACAATGTAAGCCTAATGGAATTGCAGCGCACTGAAATGCGCCGGGAGCGAATATGAATCTAAATAAAATTATGCTTTTGTCGCTTATGGCATCGGTATCGGTCTATAGTCAGTCCGTTGAAGCACCGCGAATCCCCGCCAGCAAAGAGGCTTCTTATCGCTATTTCGTTGGCAGCACCTTGCTGATGTTGGGAAATTTCGTTCCTGATGACCCGAATCGGCCTGATTTTGCGCAGGTCAATGTCGGATATAGAATAACACCGAAGAACGTTGTCTTCTTGGAATTCAAGACATCGAAGTTCAATTGGCCATTGGGTATGCCGTGGCCCGAATTAGTTGATGAACAACGGCAGCAATACAACTTTCCGGGATATGTTCGCCAATACGTCATTGGTCTGGCATACAATCATTTTTGGTGGAAGGGATTTTATACGGGCGTTCATGCGATGCATGCTTATCAGGTATATAATACGGACGATAGTAGGGCTATCACGACTGGATTCACGTTGTTTTTGACCTATCGTTTGGGTTACCAGTTTAGATTTTTTGATGATCGTTTCTTTATTGAACCATCGATTGGTCTGACGCATTGGCCTGTAAAAACGAATACACCGGAATCTTTTGAGCAAAAAGAAGCTAAGTGGCCCAAATACTTTGGTTTTGAACCTGGGCTTCATTTTGGGTTTAACTTTAACCTGTAGCAACTCTTTGACGCATGGAAATCCACACTGGCGAACGCGAAATGATTCCGCAATTCTTCTTGACAGGCTTACATTGTAAGCTACTCAAGTATCATAGCTATGGAAAACCATAACAGCGGCAGAATGCGCGCAGCGGTGTGTACCGGCTACGGTGATCCCGAAGTACTGCAAGTACAAGAGATGCCCGTGCCTAAACCCGGCCCGCGCGACGTGCTCATTCGCGTGCATGCCAGTGCAGTGAACTCTGCCGACTGGCGCCTGCGGCGTCCCGACCCTTGGGGCGTGCGTCTCTTTCTGGGCCTGAGAAAACCCCACATCAAAATCTTGGGCGGAGTTTTCGCCGGTGAGGTGGTGGCTGCAGGCGCAAAGGTAACCCGCTTTCGGTCGGGTGACAGGCTCTTCGGTTCAACACTCATGCGCTTTGGTGGTTATGGCGAATACGTTTCACTGCCCGAGAAGGCTACCATGACCACCATGCCGCGCGGCTTCAGTTTCAACGATGCAGTCGCGCTCACGTTTGGTTACCTCACGGCGTTGAACTTTCTGCGCAGGGCAAACGTGACTGCTGGGCAAAGCGTTTTGATTGTCGGAGCTTCAGGCTCTGTCGGCACTGCTGTGGTAGAGCTGGCCGCGCACTTTGGTGCACACGTCACCGGCGTTTCGAGCGCGGCAAACCTCGACCTTGTGCGCCAGCAGGGTACCGAACGCGCGCTCGACTATAACAGCGCTGAGTACACAAAAGATATTACACAGTACGATGTTGTCGTCGACACCGTCGGTAAGACACATTGGAAAAACCATCTATCTCGCGTGAAGCCGGCGGGTACGATAGCGCTCGTTGCCGCCGGTGCGCTCAAGACCCTTTACCTGCCGCTGCTACAGCCGTTCTACAAACCCCGCCTTGTAGCGCTCGTTGCCTCTGAAAAGAGAATAGACCTGGAGTTTATCCGCGACCTCGCAGAACAGGGTAAGCTGCGCCCTGTGATCGACCGCACCTACCCGCTTGAGCAGATTGCCGAAGCGCACCGTTATGTTGAGCAGGGCCATAAGCGAGGCAATGTGGTCATTTCTCTCGGGCGCTGAATCGGATAATGAGACGCTCAAACTGTTGAACTCGCTTTACCCCGATGCAGTATGTGTGCGAGAACAGCGGCTGCGAGAATGAGAGCACCCATGACCAACAAGCCTGCTTTTGCTCCGAGAAAAAAGTACAATATGGCCCCGCAAACAGGCCCGAGGGCAAATGCCAACGCCCGTGCGGCGTCAAGTAACCCCATATAATATCCCTTTTGCTCGTTAGGGGCCAGCGCGGTGCCAAGCCCAGGAACAGCTGGCATAAAAAATGACCCGCACAGGGCGATGGGTATTATACCGACGAGCGAAAGAAAAAAATGCGGAGGCGTAAAACCCATGACGACCAAGGGTAGAGGCATCGCTACGAGGCTTGCCCTGAGTACAGTTTTGTATCCCCACTTATTCATCGCACGCCCGGAGAATACTGCTTGGCCGAATACCAACACAACCCCGATGAGCAGGAAAACGAGCGCAATGCTATGGGGGGCGAGAAAGAATTCGAGGCGATAGAAGTACGGCATGACAAAATCAATTGCCGAAAACACGACGCAGTAGATCGCGTAGATGAACCATAACAATTTAAAGTCGTGACCCGGAACAGAAAAAATTGCGGGTAGAAATTGCAAAGGTTCGGTTATGGGCGCGCGTTCTTTCAATGTTTCGCGCATCCAGAGGCGGTTGAGTAGCAGCTCGATACCGTACAGGGCACAGGTGACGATCGCGAGATGGGAATAGCGGTGCCACAGAGGAAGCTCGATCAAGGATAGCAGACCACCAATAACCGGACCGATCAACATGCCACCGCCGAGCGCAGCGCCAAAGTAACCCATGCGTGTGGCTTTTTCTTCTTCGCTGCTCACATCAGAGATTGCTGCACTCACAACCCCAAGGCTACCGGAGAAACACCCGGCGAAGAGCCGGGTAACGAACAGCATACCGACGCCTGGAAAAAAAATCCACAGTGACGTGGCCACAAGCATACCCGCCGTCGAAACAAAAATGACGGGACGCCTACCATAACGGTCAGATAATCGGCCCCACAGCGGTGCAGCAAAATAGGCGGTAAGCGAATACCCGAGAGAGATCATGCCGCCGAGAAAGACAAGTCTCATGCCGCTGCCGGCATTCGCGGGCAAAAGTTGTGCTGCGAGCGAAGACAGCCAGCGACCCGAATTTGGCGCGGCCGATTCAAAATAGCTCAGCATCTCTGGCATAACCGGAAACACCACAGCAAACCCCGCCATGTTGATGAACGTAATTATTAGATAGGGAAAAATCTTCGGCACAGGAGAAATCCAGATTGGTGAACCTATGCCACCTGCAAAGCCATTCGCATCTTCTTTTCTGCTTTACTTTTACCGGCTTGGCACAAAAACTGTTAGCCTATCAACTGCTCACAATGCGCGAAAAAATAGTTTTCTTTCTCAACCATGAACGCGTCGAGATTCACGGCGCAGAGGCATTTATGCCGCTTTCGACATGGCTGCGCGAACGCAAAGCGATGACGGGCACTAAAGTCGTCTGCAGTGAGGGTGACTGTGGTGCATGTACAGTCATTCTCGGCTGGCTGAACAGGGAAAAAAAACTCGAATACCGTATCATCGATTCATGCATACAATTTTTATTTCAACTTGATTGTTGTCATGTCATAACCGTCGAAGGGCTTACCCGCAACGGCAATTTGCATCCGGCGCAACAGGCGATGGTAGAATGTTTTGGCTCGCAGTGCGGTTATTGCACGCCGGGTTTTGTCATGGCGCTCGCGCATTTGCAAGAAGAAGCGCAGGGTATTACCGCGGCGGCGATTCGGGAAAAACTCACGGGAAACTTGTGCCGCTGTACGGGTTACGAAGCAATCGTCAAAGCCGGATTAACCCTGAACGAAAAACCGGCAACGCGTTTTCTGGCAGGCTTCGATCGTAAAGCCATGGAAGCCGAGTTTGGTCTGCTATCGCAGCAGAGCGTCAAAATTAGCGGCGCAGGTGAACAGTTATTCTTTAAACCTCAGAATCTGGGTGAAGCGCTGAAGCTGCGTCAGGCTATTCCGCAGCTGAAAATCATTGCTGGTGGTACCGATCTCGGCGTGCAGCACAACAAGGGCCGTTCGCCGCTGGTGCAGGCGATGTTCATTGCGCACTTGCACGAAATCGGTGACATCAAAGAAGTGAATGGTGGCCTCGAAATCGGGGCGGTCACCAACTGGACAGATGTTCTACGCGTTGCGGAAAAAAAACTACCTGCGCTTCATGAAATCCTCAGTATTTTCGCCGCCGCACAGATTCGAAACGCCGCAACGATCGGTGGCAACATTATCAATGCCTCCCCGATTGCTGATTCACTGCCTTGCCTATTTGTGCTTGGTGCTAGACTCGTTCTGGCCTCGACAGCGGGCGAACGTGAGGTGGATATCAACCACTTCTATACCGGTTATAAAAAATTCGATATGCAACGCGATGAATTATTGACGAAAATTATTCTGCCGTTACCTGCGCAAGATTCGTTGTTTAGGCTCTATAAGGTTTCAAAGCGCCGCTATTTGGATATTTCTACAGCAACTCTCGGCATAAACCTGCGCGTTTCCGGCGGAAAGATTTCCGAAGCGCATGCTGCCGCAGGGGGAGTCGCCGCGACTGTGCTGCGCCTGCGGTCTGCAGAGAAATTTCTCACCGGGCAAAATTTCAGCGCCGAGGTTCTTACCGAAGCAGGGCGAATTGCGGCAGCAGAAATTCAGCCGCTTTCCGATGTACGCGGTTCTGCGGATTACCGGAAGAGCCTGATCAGAAATTTGTTCAGCAAGTTCTACAGCGAGACAACCACGATGGAGCGAGTGGGGTAAATGGCCAAGACCAGTGTCAGCAGCGAAGAAGAGAGATTGAAAGCCGAACGTGCCGAAAAACGCCGGCGCCTTCTTGACATGCTCGAACCGCGCATCATGACTTTGCTGATTTTTACGCCGCCAACATTGGGCGTGGTTTTGGGCGGCGTTGCCGTTTCCGCATTTCGGCGCTTTGCCGGTCTGGATTTGCCGCGCATACCCGAAGATTATGTTACTCTCGGCCTCGGCATTTTTTGCGCGCTCGGGCTTTCTGTTATCGGTTTTTTTGTGCGCAATGCTTGGCTGGGAAAGCCGACCCGTTTTCCGCGATTACTGCGTGTTGCTCCGTTTTCAGCCCTCGCAGGTCTTGCGTTTGGCATAACCATTGCGTCTCTGAAAGCCGCAGGGATAATACACTGATGCACAGCGTCGGCCAAGCTTACCCGCACGAATCGGCAGTCGGCCACGTTACCGGTGCCGCTCCTTATATCGACGACATGCCCCGACTACCGGGTGAACTCATCGTCGACTTCGTGGGCAGCACCTATGCACATGCCGAAATTCTTTCCGTTGATACATCCGCCGTAGCAAAAGTACCCGCTGCGGTGGCTTATACCTACAAAGACATTGGGGGCAAGAATCTATTTGGCCCGATTATCAAAGATGAAGTTTTTCTCGCCGAACACCATGCGCATTTTTTAGGCGAACCGATTGTCGTGGTAGCAGCGCCCACACGCGAACTCGTCGAACAGGCAAAGAAGGCCGTCAGGATATCACTCAAAGAATTGCCCGCGGTGCTCTCGATTGATGATGCGCGCGAAAAAAAACTTTTTATTGATAAGACAATCAAGATGGAGCAGGGTGAAGTCGATGCCGCGCTCGAGTCGGCGGAGCGCACGCTCTCGGGTTCATTCTTTACCGGCGGCCAGGAACAGTTCTACCTCGAGTCGCAGGCGGCTTATGTTGTCCCAGGCGAAGGCAACGAACTCATCGTACATTCTTCCACGCAGAACACCACTGAGGTACAGAAGGTCGTGGCAGAGGTTCTGGGCCTCAGGCATTCTGACGTGGTTTGCATCTGCAAGCGTATGGGCGGCGGCTTCGGCGGCAAAGAGACGCAGGCGGTTATGCCAGCGCTCATGGCTGCGATCGTTTCACAGAAGACCCGGCAGCCGGCGCGCTGCCAGTTCAGCAAAGATATCGATATGATGGTGACGGGTAAACGCCACCCGGTGAAATCTTTCTACAAAGTAGGATTTACCTCTGAGGGCCGTGTCACGGCGCTCGCGATCGACTATTTTTCCGACGGCGGCTGTACTGCAGATCTTTCGACTTCGATCATCGCGCGCACGCTGTTCCACACAGACAACTGTTATGACATCCCGAATCTGCGCGCGACGGGCACAATCTGCAAGACGAACTTTCCCTCAAATACGGCGTTTCGCGGCTTCGGCGGGCCGCAAGGTGTCGCGGCGATAGAAAACATTCTCGAAAGCGTCGCGCAGGTTTTAGGGCTCGACGCGTACGAAGTGAGAAAACGCAATCTTTATCAGGGCCAGAATGCCGTTACTTACTATGGTCAACCAGTGAAGAATAACGTGTTGCCCGAGTTGTTCGAGCAGTTGTATCAACGCTCAGGTTATGCCGAACGTCGCAAGCGGGTTGATGAGAGTAATAAACGTACCCTCACCCCTGCCCCTCTCCCAAAGGGAGAAGGAACGGGGCGGATGAGGGTAAAAGGCCTCGCCCTCACCGGTGTTAAGTTTGGTATTTCATTCACGACGAAATTCTTAAATCAGGGCAACGCGCTCGTCAATGTCTACACCGACGGTACTGTGCAGGTGTCGACCGGCGGTACTGAGATGGGCCAGGGTCTCTATACGAAAATTCAGCAGATCGTCGCCGACGAACTGGGCGTGCGCTTTGACGACGTGCGCGTGATGGCGACGTCGAGTGAGAAATCCAACAACACTGCACCAACAGCAGCTTCGGCCGGCACCGACCTCAACGGTAATGCGGCAGCCGTCGCCTGCCGCAAGATTCGCGAACGACTGACTAACTATGTTGCGTCGTTGTGGGCAATCGAACCCCAATCGATTGAATTCTCCGATAGTCGCGTATTCTGCAAAGGACATGAAATGTCCTTTGCAGAGTTGACGCAAAAAGCCTGGCGCGAACGTATCTCGATGGGTGAGCGTGGGTTCTATGCGACACCGGGCATCGACTTCGATTATGCTACCGGCAAGGGTAGCCCCTTCTACTATTTTACGAATGGCGCCTGCGTGGCCGAGGTGTCTATTGATCGTTTTACTGGCGAGTTGACCATTGATCGGCTCGATGTGCTGATGGATATCGGCAAGTCGATAAACCCCGGTATCGATCGCGGCCAGTTGATCGGTGGCATCGTGCAGGGTATTGGCTGGGTAACGGCGGAGGAACTCAAATACTCAGAAAAAGGCGCACTGCTTTCGCATTCCCCGACCACGTACAAGATTCCGGGAATTCGCGATATTCCTGAATTGTTCAACCTCGATTTCTTCGACAATCCATTACACGATTTTAATATCCGGTCGTCAAAGGCAGTGGCCGAACCGCCGTTGATGTTGGGCATGGCGGTGTTCTGCGCCATCAAAAATGCCCTCTCTTATCTCAAACCCCGCGAGATAATCGAACTCAATCTGCCCGCTACGAGCGAGCAGGTGCTGTTGCGCATGGAAACGTTGCGATAAAGCGCAGAAACCGAATGGAATCAGGCCGAAAGGTATTTCGCGGTGCGCATATGCCGCCGCTCACACTGGCTATTTTTCTTACAGGGTATTTTGTTGTTTTGTTAATCTATGTTTTTTCGGCTCCACTTCTAATGCCGGACGAAATGGTCGTGGCAGCTCCCGCGATGAATCACATCAGAGGAGTACCTTTCCCCGTTAACCTCTATGGTTATTTACCTTATTACATCTATGAGGTTTACTTCAGATTGATTGCCCTATTTTCTTCGGTCTCGGTAACGCTGGATGTGGCGATTGTCCAGGGGCGTGTACTGAACAGTTTCTTGAGCATTGTCAATCTCACTCTATTCTTTTTGTTGCTCAGACGTTATTTCGATGCGTGGCTTGCTTTGGCGGCAACCGTGATTCTCGGGCTTATGCCGGCATATGTGTTCTGCTCCGTCTTTCTTAAAACAGAAACTCTGCAGGTGCTGGAGATCACGCTTTTGCTGCTTGTAGCGGATAGAATTGTGAAGAAGCCAGAACTGCTGTGGAATCACGTTTTGGCGGGCGTCTTGTGCGCGATGGCAGTTGCGACAAAATATAACATCTTTGTCGCCATCATATACGCTGTAGCTTGGTTACCTTCGGCGAGATCCAACAAAACAACCGCTTTAAAAAACCTGGCCATCTTTGGCGTAGCGACCGTTGTTGCTGTCGTCGTGTTCTGGCCGGGGATTCTCGAGGTAATTCGGGACGGCGGGTTTCGCGGTATGGAGCGAGATCAGTATTTTCTGCCGTTTCCGACAATTTCACGGGCGGTCGACGAGACATGGGCTTTTCCTTACGGTCGGTTTTCGTACAGTTTAGTTGTCTTTCCCGTAGCAGCAGGATACGCACCCGTCATTCTTACGCTGATTGCGTTTTGGAGAAAACTGATTGACCTCAAGCTATTTTTTCAGTGGGGACTTTTTGCTCTGGTTTACCTGTTTGTCTACCATGTTGCGAGTCTCGTCAGAACAGGCTACGTGTTCAACACGTTGTTACCTTTCATTGCGATGGCGGCGGCTTCGGCCCTCAAGACCGTCAGGCAGAACACATCAGGATTTGCACACAGCCGCAATTTGCGATTGATCGTCGTTGCCGGCGTTTTCGGTCTCATGGTCTATCAATCGTTCTCGATGGTGAAGTTGGTTTCCAGTATCGTGAATGTGACCAACGCAAAAAAACAGCATTATGGGCAGCAGCTCGATGTGTTGATTACGTCGGCAGCAACTCTCGCGACGGGAATCGATCCAATGGATATCGAGAACAGCCTTGGTCGCAGAAATACCCGTTATTTACTGGTGCTCGATTCATACTTACAGAACTACTGCAAATACCGCCACAATGAACGTTATGCCGCGCAATGCGATTTTTTTCAGCGCCTACTCGCTGGACGTACATATTTTTCTTTGGAAGAAAAGATTGTCCTCGACTTTCCCCTGAAATATTGGATATTTGATCCTGAGGGAAGTTATACCTTTTTATTGTTTCGCCGGACAGGGTATTGAGTTTCATGTTTTGGCAAAAACACCAAGAACTTTTAGCAAAAGGACGGCCATTCTGTATGGTGGTGCTTGCCGAAGCTCAGGGGTCTGCGCCACAGGAAACGGGCGCGAAGATGTTGTGCGACCAGGGCGGCCTTATCTATGGCACGATCGGTGGGGGTAAGGTTGAAGCCAAGGCACTTGAACTCGCGGCAAAGTTGTTGGCGGAAAAAAGCGCAACCACTTTCGTTGAATGGCATCTCGAGCGCGACGTGGGTATGACCTGTGGTGGTCGCGTGAAGCTTTATTTTGAAACCTATGGCGTTGCCGACTGGCAAATCGCCATCTTCGGAGCGGGGCATGTCGCACAGGCTCTTGTGGCTGCCCTATTGCCCTTGGAGTGCCGCGTCGTCTGTATCGACGCACGTAGTGAATGGCTTGATGCATTGCCACAACACCCGCGGCTGACCACGCGGCTCAATGAAACCCCGGCTGGGGAAATCGTTTCTCTAACCGACGAGACATTTGTATTGATGATGACGCAGGGCCACGCGACGGATTTTCCTGTTTTACTCG
>JAEUSA010000142.1 GCA_016788945.1 Leptospiraceae bacterium | reverse complement strand
TGAACCACGGTGGTTTGCATAACTAAAGAGGGGGCACTATGCCATTGATGTTGTATACGGTAGTTTTTTTCTTCTTACTCTGCCTTTTTGGCCTGTTTTGGTATCTGCAAAGCGGATCACCAGTGCGAGACGCGTATGTTTCTCCCTTATTCGGCGACCATGAAAAGAACTTGAGCACAGAAGATCTCTCGCTGCTGCTTGGCCTGAAGCGCATCGAGCACCTTGCCGACCGCGGCCGCTGGTTGTTGTTCATCTCTATACTACTGCTGATTATCGAGTTCTTTGCCGTGTTGGGCATGCTCATTGAGAGCAGGGGACAGATGTACTGGGTAAGTAGCGTTAACCATGGTTACGTGATCGGTGGTTTTATTTATCTCCTCGTCTCTATCATGGCGGTAATTTTTTCGGTGCGGCTCGTTTCAGCAGAGAAGGGGCTGTCGATTAATAATCCGTTTGAAAGAATCGAAGCTTGGGAACACAAAGTTGTGCAGGCCGACGCTGAACAGAAGAAGAGAATTTGCCTTTACCTGAATCAGGAATCAGGCAGGTTAGAGGGTTATTTCGCATTTGTGTTTTCTCTCATTGGTTGTGGATTGACATTGCTGATGATTTGGGTAGCAAGCTGGCTGATGCAGTTTGTCCGCTGATTTTTTAACTGAATGGATCTTACCCGCTCCCGTAATGCGCATGCGGCTCATGCGCATTCACTTTCGCCGGCTCTCAAGGTAGAGCATCACGGTGAATCGCTAACTCTCCAAATCGAGCGACCCGCGCCTCTCGTCACCGTTAGGCTCGATTTTGAAAAGTCTACTTTTCTTAATCATCTGCGCTACGACAGTCAGTTGCATGTCCTCGCCGATATTTCATGGTCTGACGATGGTAAGCGGTTTTACCGGCTTCATGGGCTCAGGCATGAGAGCCATGGTGATGTACGGGAGTTTTATTTTCCACTCGTAGAAGCAAAGCATCTGCAGGTAAATCTCTATCAAGAGGGTGGTCCGGTACATAAGAGTGAGTTGCGCAGATTTCAGGTCGGATTTATTTCACGTGTAAAACTCTCGGCCGGCAGCGAATTTGATCGCTTGTGGACTGCCGAAAACCTCATTGATCGCCGCGAAGATTATGGTTGGGCATCCATGGCTCGGGAGAAAGATGAACCTGATTTTGTACAGGTAGATCTGGGCGGATTGTTTTTTGTCTCCGAGTTGCAGATGAAGGCCGTCAAGGATGAGTACAACTTCTTTCCGCAGACGTTTCAACTGCAGCTGTCAGAAGATGGTGCGGTATGGCAAACGGTGCAAAGTGAAGACAGGTTTCTTGCTGCTTCCGGCGTTTGGCATGCATGGTCATTTGCTCCGGTCAGAGCGGCGCATATGCGTGTACAGATAGACAGACACGCTCATTACAAGAAAAACGAATATCAATCCAAAATTCTCGATTTGGCGATTATTGCTGTCTCTGAGCCAAGGCAGAATGCGGTTCAGGGAGCATCAACAAGCCGAATGGCAAGCGAGAATGTATCAGGTTCTGTTCTGTTGGCGGCCAACAATATTGCCGCGCCTAACCGCGTGGTGCAGAGCAATGATTCACGCCTGCGCAATGCGAGCACGGAATACAAAGGCATCATGCAGTTTGCGCGCGACAATGAAGTCACTCAAGAGAAGGCTGTCCAAAGCAATGATTCGCGCCTGAGGGCTGCGACCGAAACATCGCCAGGCATTGTGCAACTGGCCAAAAACGGCGAAAATCGTGCGCAAACTGCAGTACAAGGTAACGACGCGCGCCTGAATCATGCCACGCAAGATTCTTATGGGATCACGCAGCTAGCCAAGGACGGGGAAGCTCGCGCAGGTGTGGCTTTGCAGGCCAGCGACAGCAGAATCAAACCTGCCACAACAGAAAAACATGGTACGGTGATGCTCGCGGGTGACGGCGAAACGACGCAGGGCAAAGCCGTGCAGGGTAACGATACTCGTCTGAGAGCAGGGACTCAATCATGGCCTGGTATATTGCAGCTTGCCGCTCATGGCGAAATCGCCTCCGCCAAGGCTGTGGCGGCTGATGATCCGAGGTTGATCGAAGCGGACGAAAACAAAAAAGGGCGTGTGCAATTTGCCCGCAAAGGTGAATCCGCGGATCTAAAAGCTGTGCAGGCCAGCGATCAAAGATTGCAGAACGCGAGCGAAGAAAGCCGCGGGGTAGTGCAATTTGCCCGTAATGGAGTTGCGGCTGCAGGGCAGGCCGTGCAGGCAACGGATACTCGGTTAACCGATGCGCGCGAAGCAAAGCCGCATACGCACAGCGAATATGCGCGGCATGAGCATGAATTCAATTCGCACTCTGGAAATCTGCATTTGCGTCGGGCGTCGAAAACTGTGCAGCCCGATGCGATTACACCGTCCTTTGATACGAATCTGCCATTGCTGGTGGAAAACAGCGAAGGTCTTGCCGCGAGTTTTACGGGGGGTGTCGTGCTCTCTGCTGACGGAACCGCCAGCTACCATGTTTCCAAAACGTCACCGGCGATTCAGGCGAGCTCGCGAGATCAGTCCGCAGCCACATTGATTTCGGCGAATGCTTATGCATTGCATCTGCCGCGTTCGCTGCCGGGGCTTAAGGGTTCTGAAAAGGCGTTGCATGCCGAAGGGCATGTGCAGATAGACGGATCCATCAATCTGAAAGGCGGCGCTGCCGTCACAGTGGCCGTGCCCCGCGCTTCGAATGAAGCGTTTGTCGATGGCGATCTGGTCGCAATTGAAAACGGCGTGGCGGCAAAGATGCGTAACGATAATCAGGTGTGCGTCGGGGTAGTGGTGAAATCCGGAGCGCTACAGCTTGAATCGGGTGCCGTGGCGGTGCGCGTTGCTGTCGCTGGCATCGTGTCGCTGCGCACTTATGGCATTGTTAAGGCCGGCGACAGACTTGTGTTGAACAGCTCTCAACCGGGCACTTGCAAACCAGGGCAGGGGAGTGAAAAGGTCGTGGCAATCGCTCTCGAGGCAGCCAATAGCGACCGCGAGAAACAAGTAACGGGTATTCTCGTCCGGTGACAGAAGCTGAACTTGCTGCACATCCACTGTGCGCCGCGCTGGCAGACTGCGGTAATTTGTTTCATCGCTGGCAATGGTCGCTTTCGAGTAGTAGCAACTATTCTGCGCTGTTCGCCGATGAAGCAGTCATTATTTCGCGATCGGGAGTAGATAAGCAATACATGACGGCAGCTGACTTTATGTTGGTTGATTTCCACTCAAGGCCGGTCGCGCCATTTGAAAAGATCAAGCCCTCAGCTGAAACCGAATTGCACTGCCATTTATATCGCCATGCAAAGAAAAATAAACTGGCGGTCGGCGCCGTGCTGCACACGCACTCAAAATTTGCCGTGCATTATTCGCGCCGGTATGCCAATGCGGGGTTGTTGGCGTTCACGGGTTTCGAAATGCAAAAAATTTTTGAAGGGATAACGACGCATGACAGTTCAGTCGAGATCCCGATTTTTGCCAATAGCCAGTCAATGCCGGATATTACGCGCGATTTCGATGCGTACCTTGGCGGGCATGACATGCCACCGGCATACCTCATTGCCGGGCACGGCGCATACGCTTGGGGAAAAACCGTTTTACACGCCAAGCAGAAACTCGAGGCGCTCGAATACCTGTTGGAGTTAAAGTACATGGAGGAGAAATAAATGCAAAGCAAACTGACAGTGTGTCCAGATAATGATCCAACCAAGCAGGAAGTCTATGTGGATTTCGAATCGATTCGCTCATTGTTGGCACAATACAAAATTGGTTATGAGCGCTGGACGGCAGAAGCGCCGCTGAGTGAAACAGCAACACCTGAAGAGGTGGCGGCAGCCTACAAGTCGTCGATTGATAAAATTATGAAGATGGGATATAAAACTTACGATGTGGTTTCACTGCATCCTGATTCGCCCAATGCTGCTGAAGCGAGAAAAAAATTTATCAATGAACATACACATGGCGAAGATGAGGTGCGCTTTTTTGTCGATGGCTCAGGTATGTTTTATGTCCATATTGACGGCAAGGTATGTATGCTGTTGTGCACAAAGGGTGATTATATTAATCTGCCCGCGGGCACGACGCACTGGTTCGATATGGGGCCAAAGCCGCACTTTAAGGCAATTCGTGTATTCAATAATCCAGAGGGGTGGGTAGGTAAATTCACCGGCAGCACGATCTCGGAAAATTTCCCTAAATACGAATAGATGGCGCCGCGCGCGATCATTTGCGATATTGAGGGCACAACGTCTTCGATATCTTTTGTGCATCGCGTGCTTTTCCCTTTGTCTCTGGAGCGTATGGACGCTTACCTTGAAGCAAATCGCCATGACCAGGAGCTCGAATCTCAACTGGCGAATCTTTCAGAGCGCATCGGCTCTGGCCATGCCCTTGGCGGCGAAAGCGAACGGTTACAGGCTCTGAGTTCGCAACTGAAAGATTATATCCGCAACGATGTGAAGGATACAACGCTCAAGTGGGTGCAGGGGAAAATTTGGAAACAGGCATTCGAGAGCGGTGCAGTGAAAGGGCATGTTTATCCAGAGGTGCCCGATTATCTGCGGCGGTGGAAAAGTGCGGGACGATCGATTTTTATTTACAGCTCGGGCTCGGTTGAAGCACAGCAGTTGCTGTTTCGCCACTCAGAGGCTGGTGACCTTGCCGATTTGATTGATGGTTATTTTGATACGAATACCGGCATGAAGCGTGAAATCGATTCTTATCGGAAGATAGTTGCAGCGAGCGGTTTTGCCGCCGG